>CAYLPA010000001.1:0-56466 GCA_964385385.1 uncultured Saprospiraceae bacterium
ATACTCCCTTTCCTTATAGCTTTGTTGACCATATTGATTTGGAAATCTTCAACCGTTGGGGACAAATTGTATTTACATCAATTGACCCTGACATAAATTGGGACGGAAAAAATAAAAATAATGGCGATGATGTTAGTGATGGTGTTTATTTTTATGTGTGCGATGTGTATGAATATCGCCTTGAAGGTATTGTAAAACGTACTATAACAGGATATGTACATGTTTACAGAAAATAATCCTAATTTTTTGTTACACATATAAGAAATTCTATTGTTTAATTCCATGAATTACTAATGATTACAAGTGTTTTTTTAGATGGAAATGAATAAATGTTAGTTCATTTTATAATATAATATTATGTAAATTATTGTTAATCTGTTCGAATAAAAAGAGCAACTTGTATTTTAGGTTTAATAAATTTGACATACAATATATTTCGTTTAAAATAGCAAACTCATCTGAATATTAAATAAGTATAAGAAGTCGTTATTTAGTCAGGATTTGATAAAAAAGTGATTTTCACATGTAATAATTAAAGAAAAATTTGTAATATTGAAATGATTTAAGAAAATTGTTTGAAGAATTTTGTAATTTTTTTGAATCAAAACTGAAAAATGAATTTTTATAACACACCTTTTTAATTATGAAACAGATTAATGAAAAGCTTATTAGAGAATCTTTTAATGAAATGGTAAAATACCGTTCAGCATTAGTAAAACACCTTATTGTAGATGAAGACGAAGACGATGATGATGAAGTGGATTACAGAATATTGGGTGATTTAATTATTAAAAACTTTCCTTGGCCAATAGGAGTTGAATTGAGAAGATTGTTCTCCGGTTCAATGCGTCAATTAGACCGCTTACGCTTAGACCAGATTTTTAAAACCATTGAACGAACTATGCAATTTGTAAGTTTTGTTATGGTTTCACAACTTTGGAAAGACACATCAAAAGAAAAAATCAAAGTTTCAGAAAGTTTTAGTAAAGATTTTGAAAGCAGATTTGCGATTCTTAGTTTAGGGAATTTCACTTGGATGATTAGAGCCATTGGCAAAATGTATGAAGAGCAAAATGTTGAATGGTTTATGTCTGAAATGAATGAAAATTTTAATAAAAAATTCTATGCTGCATTAGACTTTTGGGTACCTGAAAGAAATGAAATAGGTCATTATCAAATTAATTTAACACAGGAAGAAATTGAAAAACGTTGTGTAGAATACGAAGAGAAATTAACCTTCATACTTAAAACAATTGCTTTTATTACTAAATACAAACTTGTTTCAGTCAGGGAAATAAAAGTACACAATTCTAAAAATCATGATGCAACATTTAACCATGTTATTGATTTATTAAATAGCACTGATAGTGACTTTAAAGCTAAAGAAATTGAAGAAAGCAAGTTCACAGAAAGTAGAGCTGTATTACTTATGAAATCTATAAAAACTATTGAAGAATATTTGAATCTATCACCTTTAATAATTGACACAAATTCAGAAATACTTGACAATAAGGAGAAATTCGATATTAAGAAGGATATATTCATGTTTACAAAACATCGTTCAGGGCATTTAATGTACGTTGGTACAGAAGTTACTGATAAATGTGACCTACGGACTTTAAGTAATTATGATTTGCTAGTTGAAGAGTACAATGAACTTATTGATGCTATTTGTAATTAAAAATAATTCTAATCTATGAAAAGTCCATTCAAATTTTTAGATAGCTACACCAAACCTGCCTTTAATAAAATTTCGGCAGGCGAGGAAGATGAAAATATTTTATTTGGCAGAGATAAAGAAACCGAAGAATAAAACAAAATGGACAAACCGTATAACCAACTATATGATTTGTCCAAAAAATAATTGTATCTTTGAATTATGATTAACAGAATTCTAACACACAAACTGCTCTATTTTGCAGATTTATATCCTGTTGTAAGCGTAACAGGTCCAAGGCAGTCAGGAAAAACAACCTTGGTTAAACAAGCCTTTCCTAATTACCAATATGTTACTCTCGAAGATATTGATACCAGAAATATTGCCTTGAATGACCCAAAAGGATTTCTTGAAAGTCATAAAAATGGTTTAGTTATTGACGAAATTCAACGCATTCCTGAACTATTTTCATACATACAAGGAATTGTTGATAAAACGAATAATTCCGGACAGTTTATAATTACAGGCTCCCAGAATTTTTTATTAATGGAAAATATTTCACAAACATTAGCAGGCAGAATTGCTATTTTGAAATTATTGCCATTTAGTTTCGAAGAGTTAAATAAGAATAACTTACTGCCGGACAAATATGAATTATTAATATTTAATGGCTTTTATCCTCGCTTATATGATAAACAAATTTCACCAACAGACTTTTATCCGTTTTATATTCAAACATACATTGAACGAGATGTGAAGTTGCTAAGAAATATTACAAATCATAATTCTTTTATAAGGTTCATAAAAATGTGTGCAGGAAGAACAGGGCAATTATTAAATATTACTGAATTAGCTAATTCTTGCGGTATTACCCAAATTACTACAAAATCATGGTTGTCAATTCTTGAAGCAAGTTATATAATTTATTTTTTTCGTCCACATTATAAAAACTATAATAAAAGATTAACCAAAATGCCAAAATTGTATTTTTATGATACCGGATTAGTATGTTCTTTGTTAGGGATTAAAAATAAAGAACAATTAAAAACTCATTTTTTATTTGGAGCATTATTTGAGAATTTTATTATTAATGAATTCATTAAACACGCCTATAACAATGCAATTAATCCCGAATTATATTTTTGGAGAGACAAACACGGAAAAGAAATAGATTTAATTATTGAAACTTCTGATAAGCTTATTCCAATTGAAATAAAAGCAGGAAAAACTTTTTCTATTGATTATTTTAAAAACCTGAAATATTGGAATAAAATATCAGGTAATACTTCTGAGAATGCTTATGTAATATATGGAGGAAGTGAAAGTCATAAAACAAAAGATGGTCAAATATATAGCTGGAAAAGCATACTGGATTTATTTAATTTATTAAACTCATAATGTATATGAAAAGCCCATTCAAATTTCTCGACAGTTATACCAAAGAAGATAAAAACATATTTTTTGGAAGAGATAAAGAAACCGAAGAACTTTATCAAAAAGTTTTTGAGAGTAAAGTATTGTTGGTTTATGGAGTTTCCGGTACTGGAAAATCATCGCTTATTCATTGTGGGCTTGCTAATAAATTTAATGAGAGTGACTGGTTACCAATTAATATTAGGCGTGGAGCAAACATTAATGTTAGTTTGGGAAGAGCTATTGAAAAAGAGATTACTTCGACTTCGTTTCGTAATGACAATAAGAAAGGACTTTCACTTAAAAAACTATTACGCAATCTTTATCTTGATAATTTTAAACCAATCTACCTTATCTTCGACCAGTTTGAAGAACTATTTATTTTTGGCTCAAAACCCGAAAGGGAAGATTTTATTAAATCAGTAAAATCAATTGTTGATAGTGATTTAAATTGCAAATTTCTTTTTGTGATTCGTGAAGAATATCTTGCAGGAATAACTGAGTTTGAAAAGCAGTTGCCGCAAATAATGCTAAACCGTATCCGCATTGAGAAAATGGGCAGGACTAATGCTATTCAAGCGATTGAAGGTCCTTGCAAATTTGCTGATATTTCATTGGAAAATGGTTTTTCAGAAGCATTAATTGAAAAACTATCACCTGATAGTGCTGAAGTTGAGTTAACCTATTTGCAGGTTTATTTAGATAAGCTTTTTAAAGTATCAGATAGTGGTTTTACAAAAGATTTAATTGAATCATTTGGAGATGTAAAAGATTTGCTGGGTTCATTTTTGGATGAACAAATTGCTGAATTAGAATCACCTGACGAAGGACTTACTATTTTAAAAGCTTTTGTCTCAACCAAAGGAACAAAACGACAAATCACAGAATCAGAAGTTACTGATTATGCACTTACGCTTGGCAAACAAATAGAATCAGAACAATTAAGAAGTTTAATTCAAAAGTTTATTGCATTAAGGATTTTACGTGATAAAGACGAAAACAACCGTTACGAATTACGCCATGATGCTCTGGCAGCCAAGATTTATGAAAAAATTACTCTTGTTGAAAAAGAGCTTTTAGAAGTAAGACAGTTTATTGAGCATGCTTATGAAAATTATAAAAGACGAAAAGTATTATTAAACAAAACTGATTTAAGCTATATCGCACCTTATGAAGATAAAATATACTTTGGAAAAAATTTACAGGAATTTCTGAATAAAAGCAAATATGAGGATGAAAAGGCAAAACGCCGAAAACGTATATTAATATCTACTGCAGCAATCATTTTGTTACTGATTTTTGCAGGATTTAGTTGGTGGGCATTGAATGAAAGAAGTAAGGCTCAGGATAAAGAAAAACTTGCAAATGAATTATATATTAAATCTCAAGCAAACAATTTTAATTTCCTTGCAATAGAAGTTTTAGAAACCAATCCAACAAAAGCATTAGGTATTGCTGAATATGCTTATTCTCTAGATTCTAATAATAAAAACATTTACCAAAACTTATTAAACATTTATTATAACTATCCAATATATAAAAGGATCATAAAGAGGCTTAATAATGAAATAAGCTCAGTATGTTTCTCCCCAGATGGAAAAACATTAATAACTGGTTCTTGGGATAATACTGCCCGTTTATGGGATTTGAATGGAAATCTGTTGCAGATTTTTAAAGGGCATAAATATGAAATTACTTCAGTAAGTTTCTCACCTGATGGGAAAACAATACTAACTGGTTCTTTGGATATGACTGCCCGCTTATGGGATTTGGATGGAAAACAATTGCAGGTATTTAAAGGGCATGAAGGCTCTATTCATTCAGTATGTTTTTCACCTGATGGAAAAAAATTACTAACTGGTTCTTTTGATAAGACTGCCCGTTTATGGAATTTGGATGGTAACCAATTGCAGGTATTTAAAGGACATGAAAGCATAATCGTATCCGTATGTTTTTCACCTGATGGAAAAACAATACTAACTGGTTCTTCAGATAAGACTGCCCGTTTATGGGATTTGGATGGAAAACAATTGCAGGTATTTAAAGGGCATAAAAGCTCTATCAATTCCGTATGCTTTTCACCCAATGGAAAAACAATACTAACTGGTTCTAATGATAAAACTGCCCGTTTATGGGATTTGGATGGAAAACAATTGCAGGTATTTAAAGGGCATAAAAGCTTTATTCGTTCAGTATGTTTTTCACCTAATGGACAAACATTACTAACTGGTTCTTTTGATAATACTGCCCGTTTATGGGGTTTGGATGGAAACCAATTGCAGGTATTTAAAGGACATAAAATGAGAATTCATTCCGTTTGTTTTTCCCCTGATGGAAAAACATTACTAACTGGTTCTTGGAATAATGTCCATTTATGGGATATGGGTGGAAACCTATTGCAGGTATTTAAAGGGCATGAAAGCTCTATTCGTTCAGTATGTTTTTCACCTGATGGAAAAACATTACTAACAGGTTCTGATGATAAGACTGTCCGTTTATGGGATTTGGATGGAAAACAATTGCAGGTATTTAAAGGGCATGAAAGCGGTATTCATTCAGTATGTTTTTCACCTGATGGAAAAACATTAATAACTGGTTCTTGGGATAATACTGCCCGTTTATGGGATTTGGATGGAAACCAATTGCAGAGATTTAATATGCAAGAGATTTCATCAATGTGTTTTTCCCCTGATGGAAAAACATTACTAACTGGTTCTTGGGATAATACTTTAAATTTATGGGATTGGGATGGGAACCAATTGCAGGTATTTAAAGGACATGAAGGCAATATTATTTTAGTATGTTTTTCACCTGATGGAAAGACAATACTAACAGGTTCTGTTGATAAGACTGCCCGTTTATGGGATTTGGATGGGAACCAATTGCAGGTATTTAAAGGGCATGAAGATGATATTTACACAGTGTGTTTTCACACTGATGGAAAGACAATACTAACGGGTTCTCGGGATAAAACTGCCCGTTTATGGGATTTGGATGGAAACCAATTGCAGGTATTTAAAGGACATGAAGGCAGTATTAGTTCAGTATGTTTTTCCCCTGACGGGAAATCAATAATAACTGGTTCAAGTGATGATGACAAATTAATATTATGGGATTTAGAAGGGCATCAATTGCAATTATTTGCAAATCTGGGCTTTTCTTCTAATATGATTGATTTTTCTCCTGATGGTAAAACTATCTTAATTGGTTTAGAAAATGGAACAGCACAACTATGGAAATTAAAAACACCATATAATAAATTTAAACAAAAAGACAAATATCCGAAGTTAAGTATAACTGATAAATTGGAATATGGCATATATAATTTCAATGATGTTAAAAAAACAGAAAACAAAAATGAACTATTTCAAGCAGCTATGTTTTATTTTGAAAACTATAACAGAGAACCAAAAAGAAATTATGATTATTTGAATAATGCAGAATTTATTTTCAATAAACTATACAATATAAGCAAAGACGTTAATTATTTAATACAATATCAAAAACTTATATTAATTAAATACCTACAAAAAGCTGATGAAAAGCTAATTGATAAATCAAAAAAAATACATAAAAAATTATTAGAATATTATGATATGAAATATTTATGGGAAATAATACGAGAGTATGATTCTCTATTGGAAAAATATTCTGAAAATGTTAATATTTCTGAATTTAATTTTCATAAAAAACGTTTAGACATATATAAAAAAACACTAAATCATAAAGATGCAACAAAAGAAACAAAAAAAACTATATCACTACGCTTATCAAAAGATTCATACAATTTATTATTAGATAAAAAATATGAAGAGGCAAAACAAGCAGCGTTATTAGCTAAGCAAGCAAATCCAAATAACACAATTCTATATACCAATTTAGCACTTGCTTACCTTTTAACTGATGATTGGCAAAAAGCAAAAGAAGTTTATACAAATTGGAAGGATAGTACCTATATTAACAATAATAATCCGGAAAGAAAGTGCAGAGATGCTTTCTTAGAAGGTTTAAAAGAATTAGAAAGCGAAGGCATAACTCACCCAGATTTCTCCAAAGTCAGAGAATTGTTAAAAGAAGAAAAAACTGAAACCAATGAATAAACAAATTAAAATATCAAAAACAACTCCCGTAGAATCATTTTATATTATAGTCTGTGGTATGTTCAAATACGACACTAAGGCTATTAATCAGAAAGAGTTCTGGAGTTTATACACACACTGGCAAAATCGCATAAACAAAGGAGATTATCAGGCAACCTTTAATTATTTCAATTCATCCTATTATGATGGTTACCTAAATAATGTCTTTCCGGAAATACGTCATGACAAATCAAGAAGAGATGAATTGGACCCTAAATTCTTAAATCATCTGACAAACAAATCACTTATAAAAAACAGATTGGATATTGGCTTAATGATAAATTCTGAGAAAACTGTTTCTTGTTTTATTGAATTTGCTGACATTTATCTTTTTCCTCATGGTAATGGGATTTTTTCGATAAAATTGTCATTAGACGATGATAATCTAAATTTAGGTAAAATATCAGATTTTATTAATAAAGTCAGACAATTAAATTCTATTGTGAAAATCGACAAAAAGGAAATTAAGCTAAAGGATTTTATTGACGATATAATTTTCAAACCATTAAACTCAAAAGAAG
Organism: uncultured Saprospiraceae bacterium; assembly: GCA_964385385.1. GTDB lineage: Bacteria > Bacteroidota > Bacteroidia > Bacteroidales > CAYLPA01 > CAYLPA01. The sequence goes on from CAYLPA010000001.1 coordinate 7,731, forward strand.
ATTGGACTTACTATAATCCAAAATTAAAGTCCTACAATATAATTGATGTAAAGAAGCAAATTTCAGAAGATGAATTAAATTATTTGCTTTATGATATGGGGAATGTAGCCCCAATAGGTTCTGCTAAGGGTGATGGTGTTTATGCCCCATCTGACGAATATTTGAAAAACCAAATGGAAAATAATAAGCTGTCTGTTTTTAAAAATTGGTCAGCAATTTCTTTGTTTGATACATTTACGAAAATAAGCTGGACATTTCCTGATACTGTGAAGAGCTGGGAGTATGATTATTTTCATATTTACATTCACTGTCTGCATTTAAAATTTTACATGTATCTTACTAACTCAAAAATTAGTGATGTTACTATTGTTACTAAAGAAACTGAAAATATAAGGGATGATTTCATTGAGTTTATTAACGATTATTATCAAACGCAAATTTCATATAAGTTTTTGCCTGATTTAATTCAGGATAAATTATTGTATGCATTGGAAATCCATTCTGAAATTCAAATGATGGAAACAAAAATTCAACGCATAAATGAACATGCTCAGGAAAAACGAGAACGAAATATGAACTTCGTTTTAATGGTCATTACATTTTTAGGTGTTTTCTCTCTTATTCATGATTTGTCAAACTGGATAGTTAAAATGGGAAGTCCAATAGATGTTGTTTTTCCATGGATAAGTAGCGGAATTGGTGTTGCTATTATTACATCAATATTTATTTTATTTAAACTACGAAAGAAATAATATCTAAGTGAAGGAAATAGACTTAAATAAAGTAATTTTCACAATTGAAGCACAGTTTCATGTATTGAAACATTTCAATAGCATTGATAAGGAATTTCTCGACGAATTAATTATTGCTGGTTTTTCAAAATCTGATATAAATAGTCAGTTGAAGATTTCTAGTTCCAAATTTAATCCTTCTTTCTGCATTAATCCAATACAACTTTTAAGTATTATTAAAAGAGCAAATAAAAGGTCAGAAATACAAGCAAATTCAGGAAAAAAGAACATTGAACTATCATTTGAATTTTCAAAAAATGACTATCCTAATGGTATTGGATGGGACCATTTAATTCGCATTATAGATTTGACAGAAAAACAACTCATAAACATTGAAAAAAGAAAAGTTCAAAATACAGTTATAAATTTCACTGAAGGAAAACCTATTCCAACACATGAATTAAATTTTGTACTGGAACAAAAAGATAGTAAACATCATATTGTTACAATATACCCTGGTATTTATGCTCCACCATTTCAAGATATAACATCTCAAAATAATGGATTATTCCAGATTTCTAAAGTTTTTTGGGATGAACATGTATTTGTTTTTATAAGCTGATTAATTCATGCGTTTATTTTTTGGCTATATTTTTTATTTTTTGCTCCACATACCTTATTTTTGGTTTTTTAATATAATTTTGCCTACAAATTAATTTCTAAATAAATAACAATAATTATGTTTACAGGAATCGTTGAAAGAACAGCAAAGGTTGTGAATATTGAAAAAGAAGGCACAAATATTCATTTCACATTGGAAACAAAAATTGCCAAAGATTTAAAAATTGACCAGAGCATGTCTCACGATGGGGTTTGCTTAACAATTGTTAAAGTTGACACCAAAAAAAATCAATATGTTGTTACAGCCATTCAGGAAACCCTTGATAAATCTTGCCTTGGGATATGGGATATCGGCTATGAAGTAAATCTTGAAAGAAGCATGAAAATGGATGGACGTTTTGACGGACATATTGTTCAGGGACATGTTGACCAAACTGCAATTTGCCGAAAAGTTGAAAAATTTGATGGCAGTTGGAAATTCTATTTTGAATATGACCCTTCTTACGGAAATATCACCGTTGGAAAAGGTTCTATTTCTGTCAATGGTGTTAGTTTAACCGTTGTAGATTCTGAACCTAAGATGTTCTCTGTTGCAATCATTCCTTATACTTATGATATTACTAATTTCCACAATTTTAAAAATGGCACAGTAGTTAACATTGAATTCGACATTTTCGGAAAATATGTTTCTAAACTTTTAAAACTCTATTTGGAAGATCAAAAAAAGTAATAAAATAAATATTGAAAAATTTGCGTTGTTAAATAAGAAAGTCTGTCTTTCTTAAGCAAAATTTTTATGAAAACTAATATTTATAAAACCATTTTATGGGTTTGCATTTTAGCAATTGCTATGGCATTTCTGGAAAGTGCAATCGTTGTTTATCTCCGAAAATTATATTATCCCGAAGGATTCTGTTTTCCATTAAAAAGCATTGAATTTGACATTGCAGTTACTGAATTTCTCCGAGAAATTGCAACGCTAATAATGTTGATAGCAATAGGAATTATTGCGGGCAGAAAAAACATTGAACGTTTTGCATTCTTTATTTTTTCCTTTGCTATCTGGGACATTTTTTATTATGTATTTCTAAAATTGCTTATCAGTTGGCCTGAATCTTTAATGACCTGGGATGTTCTATTTCTTGTTCCAGTTACATGGGTAGGTCCTGTTCTCGGACCTATAATAAATTCATTAAGTATGATAATTTTGGCTTTACTTATAATTTTCTTTGTTCAAAAAAACGGAAATGCAAGAGTTGTCTGGATTGAATGGATATTATTGATTGTTGGCTCTCTAATTATTATTATCTCCTACACCGAAGAATATGTTAGATTTATGATAAATGATTTTACTTTTTTTCAGTTGATTATTTCTAATAATTCTCAAGCAATCTTAAGCAAAGCATTAACTTTTGTTCCCCAATTTTATAATTGGTTTATTTTTCTGATTGGTGAACTAATGTTTTTAATAGCTTTCGTGATGGTGCTTATAAGAAATAGAAAACTTTCTTAAAAATTTTTACTGCAACACAACTTTTTCAACCTTAACAAAATCTTTATTTGCAAGTTTGATGAAATATATTCCTTTAAGTTGTGATGACAAATCAAATTGGAGATTATTTTGATTGTGAAAAATCAATTTGGGTTTTATTATTTCCTGACCTAATATGTTTTGTATTGAAAGTATAAAATCTTTTTTTATTCCCGAATGATTAATCTTAATAATTCCTGTAGTTGGATTTGGGTATATATTTATTTTGGCTTGTTTTAAATCAAAATGCGGCAATCCCACATTCGCACATAAGGAAGAATCCTGAATATATTGAATATTGCCCACACCACTATGAGCTCCTTTCACAATACAACCTGAGCTAATCTGAATCGGATCATAGTATGTTAATGTTGATGGACTACTGACAATAGTATTTGTTGGAAAACAATTACAAAGTGTATTACCGTATTTGTCTGTTTTAATCATATAAACATTAAGGGGTAAAGAACCTACATTAAAGCTACCACTCTGTCCCGTAATTATAAATCCACTATCACTTGTTATCTCTAACGCATACGCGAAGTCATGGTCAATTCCACCATACATTTTAGTCCATAAAGTATCACCAACAGAATCCGTTCTAATTAAATAAACATTATAACATGGGTTACTTGGTGTACATTTTTCACCACCAATATTATTACTTTGCATTCTTCCGGCAATTATATACCCATTATCATAAGTTTGTCTTACAATATAGCCTTCATCTCCATAACTATCACCATAAGTTTTTGACCATTGAAGATATCCGAGAGAATCAGTTTTTATAAAATATACATCAACAATACCACCTACTGCATAGCTTACCGTTGAACCTATGATTGCATATCCACCATCATTGGTTTCAATAACATCTTTAGCCCAATCATAAGTTGAACCTCCATAAATTCTTGTCCACAAGGTATCTCCGTTAGGATTAATTTTAATTAAACAAACATTATCATAGAAATTTTGCGCAATAGCTCCTGTAATAACATAATTACTGTCGGAAGTCATTTTTATAGATTTTCCATTATCACTCTTTATTCCTCCAAAGGTTCTTGTCCAAATTGTATCGCCTGATGAATTAATTCTAATCACATAAATATCTGATAAACCTGCTCCATAACTTTCAGTTAAACCCGTAATAATATATCCATTATCTTTAGTATATTCTATCGAAAATGCCTCATCACTATTTAAACCTCCATAAGTTTTGGTCCAAATTGTATCTCCGTATTTGTCAGTCTTAACAACATATATATCATGCCCCCCTGCACCTGAACTATGAGTCCTTCCCGCAGCAATAAAACCACTATCATTAGTTTCTTTTACCGCATAAAAATAACCCTGACTTACCAAAACTCCAATATCATAGTTCTTTGCCCATTCAATATTTCCCAAACTATCGGTTTTTGTCATTCCACTACCTGCCATTAGGTAACCATTATCATAAGTAATAATGCAGGCATTATTTGTTGTTAAATCCTTACCACTATAAGCTTTTTGAAAATTTTGTGCATTAATAATTATACTTATAGTTTGGCAAAACACCATTGTAATAAAAAATATCTTTTTCATAATTTGTAAAGTTAATAAAAACAATAACAACCATAATTAAATATAATAATTATGGTTGTTATTATATATTTAAAGGGAAGTTGGTGCAGTATGTGAAGTAACAGGTACACCATATTCAATGGTAGCTACATGTTCATATATCTGAGGAGAAGTACCCCAAGTTGTTCCAACTAAATTAAAATAAATTTTATATAAGCCGGAAGGCTTTTCTTGATTAATTACATCAATAGCAGCAGTATGATAAAAATTCATTTCGGCAGGACATAAACAGTCATGATGATTTGGATTACAACTGACACTAAAGAACAATAGATAATCACATAAGTTATCATTAGGAGTTATGTCATTTGGATTAAGAAGAGGATTGAAGACATCATCAGGAAAATAAATATTGCCTTGAATATCTATATAATGACAATATACACCAGCAGAATAGCTAATAGTTGTTTCAAAATTCACACTATTATTAATTAATTTTGCTGCATCAATTCCAGAACCACCTGAAAATCCACCACATTTACCTCTTCCAGCATCATGTAACCAATAATCAGATGAACTATAATCTTCACCTGTTGCTTGATTTGTTCCATATCCAAATCTTGAAACAAATATTAAATCAACTTCATCTTCTCTAGTTTCTTTAATACTAACATCAACAATGATAAGGTGTTTTGTGTTATCATCAATTTCATCATAAAAATCTTGAACTTCTTCAAACATTTCATCATAAAAATCAGCTACATCCTGAAAGTTTATAACTTCATCTGTAATTGAAATTGTATAAACTACTGAGTCACTTAGAGCTGTTTCATATAATGAATCCGTAAATGCATATTGATAGTTTATTGCAGCTTCAACAAACCAAACGGTTTCTTCAAGTGATAAATCATCTGCATTTTCCGGGTCTTCAAGATCGCTTATAAAACCTACAATAAAACCTTCTATTTCCTCGTCAGATTCTTCTTCGAAAAGTCTGGCATTACTATAAGGATTATAATTATCATCAGTGATTTTCTCAATATCCTTTTTACAAGAATTCATGCTTAAGAGTATTGTTATTATACTAATAAATATTGTTATTCTTTTCATATTTCTAAGTTTTTTAATTAATATTTTGTTTTATATTTTTTCACTTTTATTAGCCCACTGTTAATAACATTTTAAAGTGAGGGATAAAAGCATTCACCTAATTAAATATAGGTATAGAGAAAATTCTTTCATCCAAATTTTTCAATTTGGTTTTCGCTATTTTTCTAAAACATCACTATCGTAATTTTTAGATTTAAAGATTTATTTTACATTTGCAGTTCCTCCTATTTTTAGTTTTTGTGGTTAATTATTAGTCTATGCGACCCCATATTCATTATCAATAGGGGGTTTTTCTTTAAAATGATTAATTTTTTTAAAATATTTGAATCCCTTATTTCTAGAGAGAGAGAACCTGCGCTAAAGCTTCGGTTATTAAAAAAATATAGGCTGAAACTTCGGTTGTTTAAACAAGCTAAGCTAAAGTTTCGGTTGTTAAAATTAGATTTACTAAAACTACGACAGTATTCTAAAAAGCTGCATAATTTGTAAAAATTACGCACTAATACCGTATTCAGAGAATTTATACAAAGTACCGATAAAAGTTTTAAAATAGAGGACATAAGTGAAGAATTTAGTTCGTGTAATAAACTTCAAAGTATATACTATATGTGTTCAATATATTCTATATATATATGTCATAAAACATAAAAAGGTTACCCTAAAAAATGAAGTTCTTTTTAACAAGTTATTAACAATGCTTTTATATGTATTATTATCAGGCTATTGTATTATTTATTTTTTTAAACTTAATTTATCGGGAATTAAATCGCTTGCAATTTGTCTCAATTCATTGAACACGTTCAAAAAATGCTTCCTGAAATAAATGATACAGTAAAAGAACTTAAAAAAATTTCAATAGAAAAAATTAGTTTCTAGCAAAGAAAAACTTCGCCAGTATGATCAAAGGAAGTCCGTTTTGATGAGTTTCCAAATACTTTTACTGCAACACAACTTTTTCAACCTTAACAAAATCTTTGTTTGCAAGTTTGATTAAGTAGATTCCCTTGGAGTAAGATGATAAATCAATTTTACTAAAATAATCTGTAAGTTGACCACTATAAACAGCTTTGCCGTTTTGACTATAAATTTTAATATTAACCGGCTCAAGTTGATTTTCTATGGTGATATTAACAAGTCCATTTGTTGGGTTTGGATAAATATTAATACTATTTGAAATATCTTCAAAATTTTCGACACTTGATATAATTGCAACAGAACAATCAAAAGAATGAACATCAGTTGTTGAACCTGTTCCAAGTTGCCCTATATAATTAGCACCTGTAACACATATAGAATTTGCATTATCTTTCAAAGCTGCTGTATGTAATCCATACATTGAATTTCCTGCATAAAGAGGTTTTGCCGGCGAAATCATTAACCAATTTTCGTTGGTAGATATAGCTTTTGGAGAATTCATTTGAGTAGTATTTCCAGTACTAAGTTGACCATTACCATTAAAACCCCATGCATATAATGTTGAATCGCTTCTGAAAGCAAATGAAAAGCCGGAACCAGCCGAAACAGAAATCCAGTTAAAATAGGTTCCAATTTTTTCGGGATAATGTTTTTCTGTTGTGCTTCCAATCCCAAGTTGTCCATTACCATTAAATCCCCATGACCATAAAGTACTATCTTTCTTTAGTGCCACACTAAACTCTCCACCTCCGCCAATATCTATCCATTTTTCGTTATTTAATTTAATAGGGTATAATTTATCTATTGTTGTACTATCTCCAAGTTGACCTGAATAATTAAATCCCCAAACCCATAAACTGCTATCGTTTTTTAGTGCCAATGTATGAAGACCACCCGAAGAAATAACTTTCCAATCATTTTCCAAACCAACTCTTATAGGAAAATTTTTATCTACAAGAGTACTATCACCTAACTGTCCGCAATAATTATATCCCCATGCCCAAAGACTTCCATCCGTTTTAATTGCATATGAACTTGCATAAGATGCTTCAATAAAAGTCCAATCATTTGAACTACCAATTTGAACCGGTGAAGTTTTATCAGTATTTGAACTATCTCCCAAACAACCAATATAATTTAAACCCCATGCCCATAAACTATGGTCACTTTTTAGAGCTAAACAATGAGCTCCTCCGGCAACAATATCAATCCAGTTTGTATCTGTTCCAATCTGGATTGGATTATATTGAGTTGTTTTATTACCAATTCCTAGTTGCCCATTTCCATTAAATCCCCATGACCAAAGTGTTCCGTCTGATTTTAATGCAACAGTAAATTCTCCACCGCATTTTACTTTTAACCATTTTGTTTGGGCATTGGTATTTAAAACCAATAATAATAAAACAATAAATAATAGGATATTAGTTTTTTTCATAATAATTCTTTTTTAATAGGATGAAATACAAATTTAATAAATTAAATTTATTTATACGCACTTTATATCAATTTAATTGAATTAATCCTTAACAAAAGAAATCGTAGAGTTGTAAACTCAATTCAAAATCAAATTTTAAATTTTTATCAATAAATTTATTATTATTCAGACAAAAATAATATTTGTTATTTTTGCAATCAAATTTGTATATGACTTTAACGATTGTTCACTTAATTAGAATAAATATCTTTAATTTTAGAGATTATTTATTTTTTTATATAAATTTGAATTTATTAAATTTTGTTAAAATATAATTTTGTTACATTAAAATGTATAACTTTACCGTTTAATAAACAATATAAAATATGTACAATATTTTAAAAAATGAAGTTACCAACAAAAATAACACCTGATAGAATTAGAGATTCAATTGTACAAGTTTTTTTTAAATCAGATATTCCTTTTCTTCCTTTAATAGGATATTTTCACTCATATTTATCAAGTATGAGTTATGAGTATATAAGTGAAGTAAAGGAAAAGGAAAAGAAAAATATAATTTCATTAGATTTTTTAAACCATCTATTTGTTAATACCGAACTTGGTGTAAAAATTAGTTTACATCCAACTAAATCAATAATATTTAATTGTACAGGTAATTATATTGGGTGGTCAAAATATAATATTGCAATTATTGATGTTATTGGTAAGTTCATTGAAGTTGGACTTATAAGGGAGGTTGTTCGAGTAGGAGTAAGGTTTACAAGTGAATTCCCAAATATTAATATTCTAGAAAAAGTAAATTTTGATTACCATTATCAAATAGATAAAGAAAAAATTAAATCAGGTAAATTTAATATTGAATACTTAGATGAAAATAATTGTAGAGTTATATTAAATATTGTTTCAAATGCTCCTTTAAATCCATTTACTGATATTAAAGGGAAAGTTGATACTTTATCATTGATTGATATTGATATTATAAAAGAAAAATTTACTCATTCAGATTTGAATAAAATAAAAGAAATAATTTTTGATACTCATGAAAAGCAAAAAAGAGTATTTTTCTCATTATTGAAAAAAGAGTTTTTAGATGAGTTAAACCCAGAATATGATTAATTATGGATGCAATTATTCTTAGTATTCCCAGTAATTATAGAGTTTTAAACAAACAGAATAAAACCGTTGGAAAGCTTAATTATAATCAAATTCTTTCGAGAATGTTTTTTGAGATTCAACCAGATATTAAAGTTTTTAATTCTATAAAATTAGATATTTCTAAAACAATTAATATTATTCAAAAATTTATTCGAGACTATAATTCAAAAATTGAATTTTTCAATGATATTAAATCAAAACTTGTGAATTCAGCATTTGTAAAATGTAGTGTTAAATTTGCTCAGTTAAATCCTGATAAAATTGGGGTTGAAGTTACTAACTCAAAAACAATTTACTTTTTTATTAGAAAAGACCAATACAAAATTCATTTTGAAGTATTTTTTAATCATCAATTGGAAACAGAGCCATTTGAATGTGTATTAAATGTATTTGACTGTAATAATCCAATATTAAATGCAAGTGGTTCATTTGATTATGTATTTGAAAGTTTATCTCAATTAATTCCCAACGATAAAGAGATTTATTTAGATTATATTGATAACAGTTCACAATATGGAATATCCGAAAGAACTTTTGCCAAAAGTTGGTTATAAAAGAATCGAATCTAAATTGTACGGATTTTATCTCCTGAGACGTACATTAAAAAAGAATATTTTTGACTCATCAACAGAGCAATTGAAAAATGAATTTCTTGAGGAAGATGGAAAAGATATAAGGTTTTTGTCATGGTCATGCAATCTTTATAATCTTTATAAATATGAGTATCTGAAAATATTAATTACGAATAAATATCTTACAAAAAAGGAATGGGATTTTGAAACTCCTGTTGAAACTCCAGCCTTAAATGATGATTACATAATTATAGATGAGTATGGTTGCTATTTATTAGATATCTTAAGCGTTATTAAAAACTTACAAGTCCCTTATTCTAAAGGTAAAGTTAATAGAGTTTATGCTAGACCAAAATTGTACCATTCTCCTAACCTTTCTAATTTTTGGCATTTTGAAATTAGGTGGATAGATTATGATAATAATTTGATTAGCAAAAATCCATCAAAATGGAAAAACACCCTTGTTGCTTCTATTCGTTCTTTTATTCGTAACTATTGTAAACCGATTGATGAAATAAACAATTCTGATATTCCAAAATTAGATATTTCTGAATACTCGTAAAGTTATGTTTAAATAAGCTTAATTAGTTATATTTAATTCTTTAATGCTATATAATTAATTCCCATCTTAAAATATCAAAAACAAATATTCTAAATCCGTGGCAATATTATTCTTAATTTTGCATTATAAATAGCGCAACTAAGAAAACTCAATATTTTTTTGTGGCTTTTTTAGAAAGCTTCAAGAACGAGACTTGCGTAAAATTTAAATTCAGGAGTTCGTACGGATGATTGGTTTTAAATATGAGTGTAACGATTTATTGATGTTTTCTTAAAGCCACTAATTAAATTTTAAACTCAATGTCAATAGAAGTAAAAAATATTACAAAGCTTTATGGAGAGCAAAAAGCTCTCGACAGCGTTTCCTTTGAAATTAAAAGCGGAGAAGTTGTTGGTTTGTTAGGACCAAACGGAGCCGGAAAATCTACGATGATGAAAATAATCACCTGCTTTTTGCCACCAACTTCCGGTGATGTAAAAGTCAGTGGATTCGACATCTATGAGCAATCTATGGAAATAAGAAAAAGAGTAGGATATTTACCTGAGAACAATCCCCTTTACATTGACATGTATGTGAAAGAATATCTTGAATTTATAGCAGGTGTCCATAAACTCGGCAAATCGAAAAAGAAACGCATAGAGGAAATAATTGAAATAACAGGACTTGAAATAGAGATGAGCAAAAAAATCGGTGCTCTTTCAAGAGGCTACAGGCAGCGTATCGGGCTTGCTCAAGCACTAATTCATGAGCCGGAAGTTCTGATAATGGATGAGCCAACTTCGGGGCTTGATCCAAATCAATTAGTTGAAATCCGAAATCTGATAAAAAAAATTGGAAAAGAAAAAACCGTCTTGCTTTCAACTCACATTATGCAGGAAGTTGAAGCAGTTTGCGACAGAGCAATTATTATTGACAGGGGTAAAATCGTTGCTGACGATTCAACTGAAAACCTTCATCAGATTTCATCAGGGAAAGATTTTGTTATTGTTGAATTCAACAAGGAAATTTCGAAATCGCTTATTGAAGGAATTGAAGGTGTGAAATCTGTTAAAAATATTAAAGAGAATAAATGGCAGATTGAAGCTTCAAGCAAGAAAGATGTAAGAGAAGAAATCTTTCAATTTGCTGTTCAGAAAAAACTTTCTGTTCTATCAATGAATAAAGAAGAACAAAGCCTGGAGAAGGTTTTTCAATCTTTAACAAAAAAATAAAGTAGCCACAGATTCACAGATTAAAAAAAAATTATAAATAGAATTTCATCAGATTGTCTTACAAATAATAAAAAAATATTTTTTATTATTTGTAATTCAGAGATAATTCCAAATTATTTTACTTAACTAATAAACTTTTGCATAAAATATCTTGATTTATCAAATTAGAACAATTTCATATAAAATTCTGTGAATCTGTGGCTTTTTTTATTTAGGACTAATTAGTTACATAGTATTTGATAATCTGAGAACCTGTTGCAAATCTATTTCTACAAAAAAATAATTGTTTAGATTTGTTTTAAATAAAAATAATTTCCTACTTTTGTCTTTTGTTAGTGGAAAGATTTGATTGATTGCAACCACGGAAAAAAATGCTAAAACAATTTGTTTTCCAACCTATCAATCAAATCCCGCAAACATTTTAACGTAAAATAAGTTCTTGAAGCTTTTTATCTTTAGACATCTGCCTACGCAAAATTTTGCTTCTGCAGACAGGCTCTAAGTACTTTAGGCACTCTAGACACTTAAAATACTTTAGGCACTTATTTTACAATTTATTAATAAACAAAAAATCAAAAATATGGGATATTTATTTACATCAGAATCAGTTTCTGAAGGACATCCTGATAAAGTAGCAGATCAAATATCAGATGCATTATTAGACAAATTTTTAGCAAACGACCCCGAATCAAAAGTGGCTTGTGAAACACTCGTAACAACCGGACTTACGGTACTTAGCGGGGAAGTAAAGACAGATCATTATATTGATGTTCAGGACATAGCTCGTGATGTGATAGCAAGAATTGGATATACGAAAGCAGAATATCAATTTGATGCAAAATCATGTGGAGTTATTTCAGCAATTCACGAACAATCAGGAGATATTAATCAAGGAGTTGTTAGAGCAAAAGATGAAGATCAGGGAGCAGGTGACCAAGGGATGATGTTTGGTTATGCTTGTCGCGAAATGGACAATTATATGCCAATTCCAATTGAGCTTGCACATATTTTCTTGCAGGAACTTGCAGACATTCGCCGAGAAGGCAAAAAAATGAAATATTTAAGACCGGATTCAAAGTCTCAAATTACGGTTGAATACAGTGATAACAATAAACCTTTGAGAATTGATGCAATTGTTATTTCTACTCAACATGATGATTTTGATGAAGAAGAAAAAATGCTTGCCAAAATCAGAGAAGATGTTCAGAACATTTTAATTCCAAGGGTTAAAAAACAAATTCCGAGAAAGTATAAAAAACTATTTCAGGGAGATTTTACTCTTCATGTAAATCCAACTGGTAAGTTTGTTATTGGCGGACCTCATGGCGATACAGGATTAACAGGTCGTAAAATAATTGTTGACACTTATGGTGGAAAAGGTGCTCACGGTGGTGGTGCTTTTTCAGGAAAAGATTCTTCAAAAGTTGACCGTTCTGCAGCTTATGCAACTCGACATATTGCAAAAAATCTTGTTGCTGCAGGAGTAGCTGACGAAGTATTGGTTCAAGTAGCTTACGCAATTGGAGTTGCCCAGCCAGTCGGCTTATACATTAATACTCACAAAACCGGAAAAGTAAGAAATGCTGAAGGCAAAAAACTTACTGATGGTGAAATTTCAAAAAAAGTAAATAAAATTTTCGATATGCGTCCTTTTGCAATTATCAAAAGATTTGGTTTGAAAAATCCTATTTTTGAAAGAACTGCTTCTTATGGTCATTTTGGAAGAGATTATTATACTGAAGAAGTTGAAGTTTTCTATGATGGAAAAGATGTAACTACCAAAAAAATTGATGGCGTTGAACGTAAATTCAAAAACGTTGAATTTTTTGCATGGGAAAAACTTGATTATGTAGAAAAAATTCAAAAGGCTTTTGGGCTATAGAATCGAAAGCACAAAATATTAATGGATATTGGAACCTCTCATGAAATTGGGAGGTTTTTTTTATTCATTTTGACAAAATTAATTTAACTGTTAAAATTCAAAACAATTGAAGAAAAAAATTATTGATTGAAAAATTTCAATATTAATTGAATTTTTGTAATTTTATAGAAAAATTATATGATTCATTAATATGATTTTATTTCAAAAAAGTGCTGTATGGGTTATTAATTATATAATTTAGTTTTAGTAAATATCTGAATTTAAAATAACAAGTAAAAACAATTTTAATATTAATTATGGAGACATTTAAATTAAAAGCTGAAGATCCACTATTAAATGATAATTACGACAACTCATTATATAATCAATCAGGTTTCATTTTAAATCTTCAAACACTAATTTCTGATACAGTTGAACCTCCATATTCTATTTCTTTGAATGGGGATTGGGGCTCAGGTAAAACTACTGTATTAAAAAGTTTAGAAGAGGATTTGATAAAAGATAAGTTTGAAGTATTATGGTTTAATCCTTGGGAATATGAAAGGTCAAATGATGTTGTTCTTGTTTTCTTACAGCAATTATCAAATCTTGCAAAAGGCGATTATTCTGATGTATTAACAGAGCTTTCAATTATTGGGAAAACCATATTAGCTGGAGCAGTTGATACAGTTGCAAGGTTTTTTACAAATGGTAATCTTTCTGTAGAAAATATTCAAAAAATTCATGAATTAGTTGAAAGAGATTCACAAAGTAAGTATGATACCTATTCGAGCTTTGTAGATGAAATAAAATCAGACTTTAAAAAGTTAACTAATAAAATCTCAGAGAAAAAACAAGACAAGCCATTAATCATCATTCTTGATGACCTTGATCGCTGTTTACCTGAAAATGCATTAGAATTAATAGAAGCTTTAAAGAATATTTTTATTGTTAAGGATGCGAAAGCAATTTTTATTGCTGGAATAGACACAAATATTGCAAAAATGTTTATTCAGTCAAAGTATAAGGGATTACCTGATGAGTTTGCGTATAATTATTTTAAAAAGATTTTCAATTCTACTATTAATCTGCCAAATTTTGATAAGATTCAAATTCATAATTTCATTGATAGTTATTTAAAAAAATGGAGTACAAATTTAATTAACTCAGATGAAAAAGAATTTATAGCAGGTTGTTTAATTTATGCAGAAGTCAAAAGTATAAGATCAGTTCAAAACATATTTGCTAATTTTTATTTATATAAGAAACTAAATAAAAATTCAAGTTTGAATAATAATCAAGTAATGATTCTTAATGTTTTCAAGGAAATATGGCCATCAGAATACGAAAGATTATTAATGCAATGCAGGAAAAATCCTAGTGTTAGTATTAGTAATATTCTTAGTCGCGAAATTGATCCAATTGATCGAAAAAATGATGATAAGCTATCATATAAATTTAATCAAACATATTCACATAAGTATTTTCGGGAAACAGAAGGTAGTCAACTGATATATTAGTATAAATTATAATTGAAAATTCAAAAGTTGTTTGGGTTGTAAAATGTAAGACAAAATATTATTTTGAAAAATAAATTTTTGTTTAAGTCAAAAACAAACAACTATCACCATAACTTAAAAACCTAAAATTGTTCTTCAAACAATAATCATAAACATCTTTCCATGAATCACCAATTAATGCGGCTACTAATAGTAATAAGGTACTTTTTGGCATATGGAAATTTGTAAGCAGTCCTTTGGCAATTCTAAACTTATAACCCGGAACAATTATTAATTGTGTTGTTCCTGTTAATAGCTCCAAATTATTATGATTCATATATTTTAATATAATTTCTAAAGAATCCGATGCTGAAATTTCAAAACCATTATTGTTTTCATAAGTTTTCCATTGTTTTATTTCAAAAATCGAATTAAAACCTTTTGTGATTAAATCAACACCAAACCAGTAAATACTTTCAAGAGTTCTCATGCTTGTGGTTCCAACAGGAATAATATTTCCATGAAGATTTTTCAATAAATTCATAATATTATCCTTGCTGAAGGCAATATGTTCGGTGTGCATTTGGTGTTCCTGAATTGTTGGAGTGCTGACAGGTTTAAATGTACCGGCACTAACATGGAGAGTAATAAAATCAGTTTTAATACTTTTCTTTTCAAGGCTTTTAAAAACATTTTCTGTAAAGTGCAATCCTGCTGTTGGAGCTGCAACCGAGCCATTGTTTTTTGCAAAAACTGTTTGATATCTTTCTTTATCCGAATCAATAGCCTGTCTTTTCAAATAGGGAGGCAAAGGAACGACTCCCAATAAATCAAGAATTTCCGCAAAAGTTAAATCTTCGGGTTGCCAGAAAAATTCTATCAAGAAAGCATTTTCTAAAACTTCCTTCTTTTTAGCTTTCAACTTAAGAAATTTTCCATCATGCTCAAAGTTTATAGAAAGCTCATCGGATTTCCATTTTTTAAGATTGCCAATCATACATTTCCAAACAACAGATTTTTTTTGCTGGAAAGCTAATTGAATTTCTGTAGGAAAAAACGGTTCAATGCAAAATATTTCAATTTTTGAGCCTGTTTTTTTATAAAAATTTAATCTTGCCTGAACCACTTTAGTTTCGTTGAAAACTAACAAACTTTCTTCAGGTAAATAATCTGTAATATTTTGAAAAACACTTTCCGAAATTTGATTATTTCTAAAAATTACAAGCTTTGATTTGTCTCTTTGAGCAAGAGGAAACTTTGCAATTTTTTCTTCCGGCAAATTATAATCGTAGCCTGAAATTGAAATATTTTGTAAGACACTCATTACCTAATTGTTAATCTAATTGAATTAGCTTTGAAAATTTTAAATTTTTTAACAAAAATAAATTAATAAAATCATTTTTAAATTATTATTATTTTTATTAGCTTTGTAGCATATCTTAAAAAAGATGGAAGAAATAACTAAAGATACGACATTTAAAGAAATTGTTGAAATATATCCAACTACAATTAAGTTTTTGCAAAAACAAGGATTTGAATGTATTGTTCAGGGTGATCCAATTTGGGGAACAATTGAAGAAGCTGCCAAAGTTAAAGATTGGAGAGATGAAGAAGTTGACCAACTCGTTATTGAATTGAATAATTTACTATAGTATAAATGACTTTTAAAAAACACTTCCCCAATTTTATCACAATACTAAATCTTCTTTGTGGATGTCTCGCTATTGTTGCTTCATTTAGCAACAACTTAGTTGTAGCTTCTTATTTTATTGGGCTTGCTGCAATTTTTGATTTCTTAGATGGCATGTTTGCAAGGCTTTTAAATGTAAAATCAGAAATTGGAAAACAACTTGATTCGCTTGCAGATTTAATATCTTTTGGATTAGCTCCTGGAATAATTGTTTTTATTCTTTTAAAAAATTCAAATCTACCGGATTTTCAAATAGGCAACATTAATCCTATACCATTTATTGCATTCTTAATTCCAATATTTTCAGCTCTTCGTTTGGCTAAATTTAATATTGACCCCGAACAAACCGAATCTTTTATTGGTTTACCAACACCTGCTAATGCAATATTTATTGCATCTTTCCCTTTGATTTTGGAATATCAATCAATTGAATTTGTTTCTAATTTAATAGCCAATACTTGGTTTTTGTTTGGATTATCTATTTTGATGTCTGCTTTACTTGTACTTAGAATTCCTTTGTTTTCGCTGAAATTTAAATCCCTAAAATGGATTGATAATCAGAAAAAATTTATTTTGTTAGCAATTTCAATAATTTTATTAATATTTTTTCAATTTCTAGCTATCCCTTTAATTATTATTATTTACATATTGCTATCACTTTTTTAAATTCTAATTCAATAAAATCCAAATCATTACTCCTAAAACTAATTCTTTAGTAATAATATTAATAGGTAAATTACCTACAAAAAAAAGGTAATCTGCTGTTCCTTTTCAATACAATTATGTTTTATCTTTATATATTGAATTTATCCATAATAAAATCAATTATGTTTTTAGAGTATAATCAAAATACAAGAGAGCACCTAAACTTAACAATAACAGGCAAATTAGAAGATTTTGATTTTTTTTATTATATCGTTTTGTATGCAAACACTTTTGATGTTGTAGGATACGTTAAACAAAAAGACGAGCAAACAATTTATATTGAAACTGAAGGAACTAAAAGAAATTTAGAGAAATTTATTGACATATTTCGAGAAGGCACCTTGGCATCATTTACTGAATATATAAAAATTGAAAAAGGACTTCTTGGAGATTATTATAAATTTAAAGTAATCAAAGATAAAATCAAAACAAAGAAATATATCGACTTTCCGGCTCTAAGTAGATTTTCCTTGTCTTTCCGGAATTTTTTGCATTAACACCTAAATCAAAGTGAAAAGCATTGCGAAAGCAATGCTTTTTTTTATTTTCTTAATTCGAATTTCTTTCCAAGATAAACTCGTCTCACTTGCTCGTCTTCAGCAAGTTCTTCTGATGTTCCTGATTTCAACAATGCCCCTTCAAACAAAAGATAAGCTCTGTCGGTGATTGATAAAGTTTCATGAACATTATGGTCAGTTATTAAAATTCCAATATTTTTTTCTTTCAATTTAGCAACTATTAACTGAATATCTTCAACAGCAATAGGGTCAATTCCTGCAAAGGGTTCATCCAATAAAATAAACTTTGGGTCAACAGCTAAGGCTCGTGCAATTTCAGTTCTTCTTCTTTCTCCTCCTGATAAAGTATTACCTACACTTTTTCTTATTTGATTTAATCCAAACTCATCGAGCAATGATTCAAGTCTTTGTTTCTGTTCAGTTTTACTAAATTTAGAAAATTGTAAAACAGCTTTAATATTATCTTCAACGTTTAAACTTCGAAAAATAGAAGCTTCCTGAGAAAGATAACCAATACCTTTTTTAGACCTTTTATACATTGGTTCTTCAGTAATATCAATATTATCTAAAAGTATTTTACCATAATTAGCTTTTATCAAACCAACTATCATATAAAAAGTTGTTGTTTTTCCTGCTCCGTTAGGACCTAAAAGACCAACAATTTCACCTTGTTTAACTTCAACAGTAACATTGTCAACTACAGTACGAAGCCTATATTTTTTCACTAAATTTTCCGCTCTCAATATCATTCTACAAAATATTTAAATATTGCATTCTTAAAAAGAACATGTAAAAATATAAATTATTGTTTACTTCTCAGAAATAAAATTGCATAGTAATCATTAAATTAAATTTATTAACATTTGGATGGTCCAAATATGATAATCTCCAAACACCATCTATTCTGAAAAACTTAAAAATATTTTCAATGCCAACCCCTGCTTCATAAAAAGGTTGATTAAGTTCATTTAGTTCAAAAGCTGATGAATTATATTTCTTGTTTTTTTCTGAAAGTGCCCCAATAACTCCTTTTCCATAAATAACTTCTCTCCATTTTAATTTACGCATTAGCGGAATATGGTTCAAAAACAATCCGTCAAAATGATGAGAAAAATACACGCTTAAATATCTATCACTAACAAATTCATAGTAGTTCATAGTATTAAAAGAGTATTCATCAAAATAATAAGTTTCGTTTCCTTCGTGAAGTTTTAACAAAGGATATGGTAATTGTCCCCAAATTTTTCCTGCTTCAATAATATATTTCGACCAACCAAAACTTCCAATATTAAACCAATGTTTAACTCTTAACTGAACTTTTTGATAATTATAATCACTACTCAAAACATCTTTAAAACCAAAGCTAAGTTGAACATCAAAAACAGGATATTTTGTTCCAAAACTAACTCTTTCAAATTCGCCCATCATAAACTTTTCTTTATAGGCAAAGTGTCCATCCAGCCTTATCTCTGAAGTTGTTATATGATTTTTGTTTGCTCCATCAAAATTAAAGTTAAAAGTATCGATGCCAACAGGGTAATTTACTCTATGTAAAAGGTATATTTTACTTGATAATCCTGTAATCCATTCATGCTCATAAAATCCTTTAAATTGCTCAACCATCGAAAGCTTACTAATAGGATTTCGTCTTAAGAAAGATGCAAGCAAATAATCTTCTCCCAAAGCACTCTGGCTAAGCCCTAATTGTTCAATATCATATTTATAATCAATGCCAAATGACCTTCTGGGATTTTTAGAAAGCATATATAAAAAACCACCACCATATTTGAATTTTTCATCTTTTGTTCCATAGGCTATGTGGGCAAGTAACATAATTTTTGTGCTAAATTTATTGCTTGACCTTCCTCCAACTCGTAAACGATAACCTTCCAATTCATTAAAACTAATTAATGACATATAAGGACCTATCTCAAAATTTCCTTTAATATAATAGCTCGTAAAAATTGTTTGGGCGATATCATAGTAAGTATTGAAAAGTGGAACATTTTTAACAGAGTCGATAATATCATAAATGGTTTGCTCATCTTGTGTTAAACTATCGTGCCTTGCATCAACCCAAAATACTTTATCTTTATTTAATGATACTTCATCAACTTGCACATGAACAGGGCTTGAGAAAATTTTATTATCTTTATCAATATTAAAATCAAATTTTTTATAGGATGTAGTTTTATGACCAAAAAACCCAAATGTTCCTTTGGGTTCTTCAACAATATTAAAATCAATAACCACGCTTTCTTTTACAAGCATCCAATGTTTTCCATCAACTAATTCATATTCTTGTTCAGCAAACAAATCATTAATAAGGTTGATATTTGCATCATCGGCAATTTGCACATCTACTTTCTTTACTGCAAAACTTGTATCGCTTATCCATAGAGAACCTGTGAATGTTAGCTCTTGTTTTCTGCGTGGTTTAAACATTAATTTATAACACCACTTATCTCCGATATATGTACTGTCAACCAAATAGTATTTGTAATAATTTAGAGATTGATTAGCAATTGGGCTGATAAAGTTTTTTTCAAAAAGCGTAATAAAATTATTATAGATATTAACTTTTTGATACATGTTTCCCAAATATTGAGAAAAGCTCTCATTCTCAACTCCAGATGCTTTTGAAGCTAATATTACTTCTCTCGAAGTTTGGGGACTTTTACGATGATAAAAATCCGATAAAGTTTCTACTAAGAATAAAGGCAAATATGCTTTTCCGTTAACAGTTGAAGTATCGAGATTATCGAAAACAAATTGAAACTGATTAAAAACTCTTCTCTTTCGGAACTTATCAGTAATATTATTTACATCAATTTGAATTTTATTATAAACTTCGTATTTATACTTTTCTAAATTATCACTATTATATTTTTTCTTGTTTTCTATCACCTTTTCCAATATTACTTCAGCAGGATTTCTTCCGGGTTTAATTACAACCTCCGAAAGAGTAATATTTTTAGGCGAAAGGATAAAATCTATTTTCTGAAATTGACGCTTTAGTATATGTTTCTTTTGAGTTAAATATCCAATATAAGATACAATCAGTGTGTCGGAAGGATGTTTTGTTTCTATAGAATATTCACCGTTAAAATTTGTTGTTGCTCCAATTGAAGTTCCTTTAAGAATGACATTTACAAAAGGGATGGGTTCCTTTGTTAAAGAATCTGTTATTATGCCCATTATTTTTGTAAGCTGTGAAAATCCTGCAAATGGAACAATTGATAAAAATGTAATCAGTATATAAAAAAAATATTTTTTCCCCTTTTTCAATCTCAACGTATTTAAATATCTAATAATTTTTTTACTTAAAATTTCTAACAAAACTTTTTATATCAATAATCGTGCTTTTTTGTTCTTCTAATATTTTACGGAATTTCTTCTCAGTATTTTTAATATTCCAATAAAAAATCAATTTCTCTTTTTTACTTAAATTCACTTTAGGAATATTAATATCTACTTCATGCGGATGAAGATAAATAAACACATTATTTCCTTTATTATTTTTCTTAGAAATATTTTTGTTGATAAACCAAGCAGGAAAAAACCTAAGGAAAAAACCACCACTAAATCCAACATTTTTCCCTAAAATATTTATTAAACTTTGAGGAATTTCAAGAACACTTTTTACTTTACCATCTATTACCGGAAAATGAACATTTGAAGGAAAGTCGGGCAAACCATACAAATATGTTTTTGCAGGATAAACCGATGAAGAATATAAAAATCCGTTATCGTGAAGAACATCATAGAACCACTCCAAAATTTTCTCATTCACCGACCATGATGGAGCCCTAAAACCTATAACTTTTTCACCGATTAAATTTTCTAATACAGAGCTAGCTTTTTTTAAATCTTCATCAAATTCCTTTGAAGTCATTTCATAAATCAATTTATGATTAAAGCTATGACATGCAATTTCATGCCCTGCATCGTGAATTTTTTTTATTATTTGTGGCTTTTCCTGAGCAAGTTTACCTAAAACAAAAAAAGTTGATTTAACATCATACTCATTACAAATATCAATCAACTTGTCAACGTTGGATTCTAAATTGCTTGTTTGATTACTAAACTGATTTAGGTCGAGACTCTTAAAATTGGCGTTATACCATTCCTCAATATCAAAAGTTAGAAAATTCTGTATCATCTTTTTTTATCTATACTTAAAACATATAATCCACCACTAAAATAGTTCAATTAGTATTACTGCGAATATAGTCGAAATACCAAAATTCAATTACCAAAATTCAAATAATTTTCAATTTATCATCCCGATAAATATCGGGACAATTTCTAAAACTATTTACATATTAAAAATCGATTTGCAAATATAGAGAGTTAATCTAAAACACTTCAATGAATTGCGTTGATTTAGCTTTTGCGTTATTTGAGTTTTTGAACATTGAAATTTGGAGTTTATTTGTTATTTGTTTTTTGCTATTTGGAATTTATTGAATATTAAAAATATTTTCATTTACACTAAAACAATAGTAGAACCATTTAATTAATAGGCATCAAAATCAATACACTGAAACTTCAAGGTTTCAGAATCTAAACTTACATTATTATTAGTCAAATCCTTAAAAATTAAATAAAGAGGAGATGGTTTTATTTTATCGGGGAAATTTACATAGGCTAATTTCTTCCAGTTTATCTTATCGTCAACTCCAATCCAAACTTTTACTTTATTAAAAATTGCTTTATTATTAATGGATATTTCATCGCAAATATTATTATCAAAAACACTTATTGTTGTATGAATTCCAAATTTTTTCGCTGGGGCTAAAATATATATTTGCCCATTTTTCTCTTTTATTTTATAATTAATTATGGGATTTAATAATCTCCATTTAATTGATTCCTTATCCCATAATCGCATATAACTATAATCATTATTTTGTTGCTCTTTATGCAATCCTAATCCGATTTTCACATCCAATGGTTTAATCAAATTAAAACCTAAATATTTTGTAAAGCCTTTAATACTATTTTCATTTGCAACACCAATCACAAATTTATATTCCTCTTTTGCAGCAAGTTTATAAGTCATTTCTGCCAATAAAGTAAATAATCTTTTGCCTCTATGGTCAGGATGTGTTGCAGTGTTTAAAGACAATAATCCCTTAGTTTCAACTCCCTTAATTCTGGATTTTATAGGCTGAGTAACATAATGTGCAACTAAATTTTTATCATAATAAGCATTAAATCCAACTGCTTTTCCCTCAGGATTCTTATTATATTCCCAATCTAAATATTCAAAACTATTAGCATCAGTGTTTGGAAACACAAGTTTAAGCAAATCCGAAATCTCCTGAATTCCATCCTTTGATAAATCTAATTGTTTGAACTCATACATATTATTATGTTATTTGGCAGATATTTATATTAAGAATTATGATAATCAAATTAATACAAACATATCTTATTGCAAATATAAAACAAATTAATGAGTATCAAAATTGACAATCACTGATTCTACAATGATTTTTCTGTTTAATTAAAATTATTTGGCTAATATTTCATTTGAACAATTTATTATTAAATTTGCTACTTAACTAAAAAATATCTTAAACAGATGAAGGAAAAAAATATATTTATATTATTAGTTTTAAGCCTCCTAATATTATTAATTATTACTTATTGGAATCATTTTGATAATGATTTTCATTTTGATGATTCACACACAATTCAAAACAATTTCTATATTCAGAAACTTAGTAATATTCCTCTGTTTTTCACTAAAGGTGCAGAGACCGTAAGCAATCTTCCTCCTAATCAAGTTTATAGACCATTTCTATCAACAACAATTGCAATCGATTATTGGATTAGCAGCAAACTGAGCCCCGAAGGTCATGGATTAGACACACATTTTTATCATCTTTCAATGTTTATTGTTTTTGTTATTCAATTGTTATTAATGTTTTTACTCTTTAAAAAGATTTTAGATAAAGTTTTACAAAACGATTGGAATAAATATCTTGCACTTTTTGCTGTTACATTCTATGCTTTCCACATGGTTAATGCCGAAACGATAAACTATATAATTTCCCGCTCCGACTCATACTCTACTTTTGCTGTTGTTTTATCTTTCGTAATTTATGCTTACTTCCCCCGAAAAAGAATTTATGGTTTGTTCCTGATTCCATTAATTTTTGGGCTTTTCACAAAGCTAACAGCAGCAATGTTTTTCCCTTTACTGATTGTTTATTTTATTTTGTTCGAGTATAAAGAATTAAAAAAAGAAGGAAATCTAAAAATTTATAAACAAACAATCTATAGCTTACTTTATACATTTGCAATTACCGCTATTATTACAATTTTAAACCTGATAATGTCATCTGACACATATAGTCCCGGTGGTCCAAGTCGATTGATTTACTTAATAACTATGCCTTATGTGATATTTCATTATTTTATTTCCTTCTTTGTTCCTTACAGCCTTAGTGCAGATGCAGGTTGGGGATTTACTGAAAGTATTTGGAATTTTAAATTTATCATTGGATTTCTCTTCATTCTACTAATGTTATATGTAATTTACAGAACATATAAAAAACCCGAACAGCGTCCGATTGCATTTGGAATTTTATGGTTTTTTATTGCTCTTGTTCCCACATCAAGTTTAGTTCCTCTTGCTGAACCAATGAATGACCATAGAATGTTTTTTCCTTTCGTTGGTCTTGTGTTAAGTTTTTCATGGGCTATTGGTCTATTATTATATAGATGGAAAGAAAAAATTTCTAAAAGTTTTGCGTTGAAAAATACTATAATTCTCTTTGCTTTTCTAATAATTGGAGTCCATGCTTATGGCACTTCTATTAGAAATGCAGTTTGGGACAACGGAGAATCACTTTGGTATGATGTTACAATAAAAAGCCCAAAAAATGGACGCGGTTTAATGAACTATGGTTTAACACAAATGCGAAAAGGTGATAATGAAACTGCTTTAAAATATTTCGAAGAAGCCTTGATTTACAATCCTTATTATTCTTATTTACATGTTAATATTGGTGTTGTTAAAGATGCAATGGGCTTAACTGAAGAAGCAGAAACTTTTTACAAAAGTGCTATAAACTGTTCTTTTCAATTTCACCAATCATACTACTATTATGGCATATTTCTAAAAAACCATGGACGGAATAAAGAAGCTATCGAGAACTTTGAAAAAGCTGTAGAATATGATCCTGGATTTATTTTTTCCATGTATAATTTAATGGAATTATACGCTGCCGACTATCAATGGGATAAGCTAAAAGATATATCGAATAAAGCACTACAATTAAATCCCGGAAACGAAACTGCAATTTATTACCTTGCATTATCTGAAGGAAAAAAATCAAAAGTTGAGACCTATCTCGATATAATTAAAAAAAATCCAACTGCTGATAATTATATTAATTTAAGTCTTGTTTATTATGAGAAAGGAGAATTCGAAAATTGTATCAAAGTTTGTGAAAAAGCTCTGGAACTGGACCCTAATTATGTAAACGCTTACAATAATATTTGCTCAGCTTACAATTCTCTACAAAAATGGGACAAAGCAATTGAAGCATGCAATAAAGCATTACAGCTTATGCCGGAGCATAATTTAGCAAAAGGCAATCTTGAAAGAGCAAAAAAAATGAACGATTTAGAAAATACTTCATCAAAAAACCTAAACTATGATGAGTTGATTAATCTCAGTTTAACATACTATAACAAAGGTTTATACATGAAATGTGTTGAAGCATGTGAAAAAGCATTGAGATTAAAACCCAAAGATGCTACAGCATATAACAATATTTGTTCAGCTTACAATGCTTTGCAAGAATGGGATAAAGCTATTGAAGCTTGTGAAAAAGCTGTAAAATATGCTCCAGATTTTGAATTAGCTAAGAATAATTTAAAGTTGGCGAATGGGGGGAAAAATAAACAGTAAACAAATATCTATTCTTTTTGTCCAGCCTTAATTGGTTTGTTTTGAGCAAAATTTATTGCAAATGATTTAATTGTTATTTTAAATCCATTTTTGTTAATTCTTAACCATGCAAAATTTCTATTTTCTCCATAATCTATTGATAAACCCATATATTTATCACCAATAAAATCAGCACCACCATAAGGTCCTCCCATATAATTTACATCATATAAAATAGTGGAGATATTATCCCATTGAAGTGTACTATCTATTAACTCACCTATTGTAAAATATTTAGGAATATTCCATTCTCCTATACCAGAAACAAAATTTTCAGAACTACTTCCATAAATACCAATAACGTAATTATAATTAACACAAGGATGTGGACTAATGTTTTTATAAAAATGTCTTATTGTTATTTTAAAATCATTAACACCATTTGAATCAATATCAACATAAAAATCAACTGATCCATTTAAAGGGCTTGGAGTTTGACAGTTGGGATAAGAATTATAAAATGTATCAACTGAAGTTAACTCCACATAAGGTTGAAATTCTTTAAAGTAGATTTTATCGGGCTCAATCATAGGATCATCTTTACAGGAAGTAATTGATAGAAATCCAATTACTAGTAAAAATAAGATTAGCTTTAGTTTAGAAGATTTATTTCGAAAATACATAAGCATCTTTAAATCACACAAATTTACAAATATTTTCCAAACACTCTAATAATCAAAAGAAAATATTTTAAAAATTTAAAAATTGATTTTGATTTTTGTGATTTAAAGTTTGCCTGAGTTAGGCACTTGAATACTTTTGTCTTTAATAATTTCTATTGCAACAATTTGCTTGAATAGCTTTAACTTCAATTCTGATGTATTTATATCTTTAAATTTACACAGAAGAAAAATAATAAATAGTAATTATTTTTTTTTATATTTGCAGCAAAATCCACAAATTAACCTTTGTATGACATATAAAAAATTCCTTTCGTTAGCTATAATAATATTATTTTTCAGTATAAATTTATTTGCCGGAAAAGTTAATATAAAAGATGCTCAAAAAGTTGCCATTAAAGTATTTACTGAAAAATCAACACAGCAAGCTTTAAGTTCTAAAAGTCTATCAATCACTAAAGAATATATTGAAAAATATCAAAACGAAGCAGTTTATTATATTTTTAATATTAACTCTAATGGCTTTGTGATTATTTCTGGAGATGATAAATTCTACCCTATTCTTGGCTTTTCATTTGAAGGAAATTATAATCCTAATGAACAAGCACCTGCTTTCACTGATTTGATGGAAGCATATAAAAACAGCATCATTCAAATAAGAAATTCAAAGGCTGCAACAGATAAAAAAACTAAGGATGCATGGAAATATTATTTGTCAAACTCAACAAAAAAATCAAATACAAAAGAAAAAAATGTTCCTCCTTTAATCAAATCAAAATGGAATCAAGGCTCACATTATAATGAAATGTGTCCTGCACATCCAGGCGGAACTAACGGACATTGCGTAACAGGGTGTATTGCAACTGCAATGGCTCAAATTATGTATTATTATAAATTCCCTGAAAAAGGTATTGGTACTCACTCATATTATCATCCTTATTATGTTAGCATTTCAGCAGATTTCGGAAACACAACATATCAATGGTCAAAAATGACAAACTCAATAAATGCAGGCAGTACTAATGCTATAGCCGAATTAATGTTCCATTGTGGAGTTGCTTCAAATATGTATTACACACCCACTTATGCTTCATCTTCATCCTATGCTGCTATTAATGGACTTAAACAATATTTTAATTATTCGAACCGTGCTAAATTAATTAATAAAGGAAATGCACCTGACAGTCTTTGGTGTGAAATGTTAATCGCCGACCTTGATGATGCTAAACCTATTCTTTATAGAGGAAGTGGCTCAGCTGGTGGACATGCTTTTGTTTGTGATGGATATTATGGTGCTGATAAATTTCATTTTAATTGGGGTTGGGGTGGATATAATGACGGATACTTCCTTTTAAATAATATTGATTTTAACTACGGAATGGGTGCTATTGTTGACCTCGTACCTTACGACCATCCATATTGCTCAAACGCTAAAACCTTTACAAAAACATCAGGCTTTTTTGATGACGGAAGCGGACCATCAAAATATTGGAACAATACTGACTGTGAATGGCTGATATCACCAAGTAATGGAAAGCCTATATTTCTTATTTTTTATCAACTCAACACAGAATCAGGAAAAGATATTATTACAATTTATGATGGAGATAACATTTCCGCACCTGTTTTAGGTAGTTTTTCAGGCTCTACAATCCCTCCTATTCTTGTTTCAAGTGGAAGCAAAATGTTAATACGATTTACTACTGACGACAAGAATAATGATTTAGGCTGGACTATTGTTTATTCTTCGGAAACAGCAGGTTTAGAAACTGAAAATCATATTGAAAATGTTGAAATTTTTCCAAATCCTGCTCATTCAATTTTAAATATTGAACTTACTTTAATCAAACCAACAAATACTATAACTAATATTTTTGACCTAAGCGGTAAAATTATTTATTCAGAAGAAAAACATAATCCGGTTGGAAAAATAAATAATTCAATCAACGTTTCATCACTGTCGAAAGGAATTTACTTTTTGAGAATTGTTAGTGATAATAGTGTTATCAACAAAAAAGTTATTATTGAATAATATTAGATTTTTTAAAATTCTGAACACATTTATTTTATAAGACTTCTAAAGTTTCAAAACAGCTTTTCGGCTCTAAGTTAAATATTTTTAAATCCTTTTCAACATCTAATGATTTCATTTGTTTCAAGCCAAGAAGGTTCTCTTTGGAAACGGAAAACGAAATTCTAATAAATTCAAAAAAGCATAATAAAATATTTGCGAAAAAATAGTGGAAATAAATCCAAATCACTTTCTTGTTTAATTTTTTTGCAACAGCTTTATAAAATGCTTTCATTTTTATCGGCAACTTTTCTGCTATAGCATATTTCCCTGAAATATCATTTTTAAGTGCAAAGTCAATACATCTAACTAATTCATCAATATGAAGAGTTTGCAATGCTTGTTTGCCACCATCAATTAAAGGTATGAACTTATTTTTTTTGATAATACTTTCAATATTTTTAAATAATCCACCATTTCCGAGAACTAAACCCGGTTTTATTACAAGGTCAGAATTTTTATCAAATATTTTTTCAAGCTCAAACTTTGTTTTCCCATAATTTGACAAAGCATCTTTGTGAGCAGAAAAACTCGATAAAAAGACAAATTTCTTTAATTTGTATTTCCTGCTTATTTCCAGCAATCTTTTTGTGCTTTCGATATTTATTCGGCTAGTATCATTATTTTTTGAACTTTTCAAATAAGCACAATGAATAATATAATCAGCATTTTCAAAACTTAATTCATCCACAGTTTTATTCATGTCATACTGAACATATTCAACATTTTCAATAGCAACTTTAACCGGAGAATATACAAAAGCGACCACTTTAAAATTTCTTTTACTAAAATAATTTATAAGTTCAAAACCTATAAATCCGTTTGCACCGGTTATTATTATTTTCTTTTCCAAAAATTTAATTTTTATTATTTTCAATTATCCCTTTTGCGACATTATGAGCATTTGCCATTAAAGATAAAGTAATTCCTTTTGCAGGCAAATATTTAAAACCTGAACCATCAGCAATAAAAACATTTTTAGTACCATTTAACTTCCCTGAAGGGTGAGTTGTTCCAAATTTATTTTCATCATCGCTGAAGGGAATTGTTCCTGCATAATGAATACTTGAGCCATAGCCCGGGTCCATTCTTTTTATTGGGAAACAAGAAATTTTTCTTAAATAATGTTTTATGGTTTTTTCTCTTTTTGCTATTTCTGAAATGTCATTTTTATCTAAAGAATAGTGAGCAAAAAGTTTATCTCCTGTAAATGAATTTGGAGATTTTTGTAATTCAAGATATTTTTCTTGACTTGGTTTATCAGGATGATGAATTCCCGCGATTACAAAAGCCGACTGAAGATATTGCATAATAATTCTTCCATCAACAAAATTCAAAGGAGCTTCTTTTATTAATTTAAAAAGCATTAATGAACGATAAGTATAAAAAGTAGTAGTAACTAAATCATCATGTTTTCCTGTAACATCATAAATCATTAATGCTTGAGCCATGCTTGTTTTAAATCTGCTCAAGGGTTTTCCGAGCATTTTAAGATAAATACAAGGCATGTAAGCATATGGATTGCAAAGTAAAGGCAAGCGGCTAATTTTTTTATCAAAAGTTCTCAAAACTATTCGAGCTGTTGCCAAAGCTCCTGTTGCCAATAATAATTTCCTGCATTTAAAAACCTTTATCTCTCCCGTATCTGTTCTCTTTACTTCAACATTTACAATATTTTCTTTCTCTTCAAATTTAAGCATCAAACACTTATCAATGTATTGAAAATTGTTTTTTGTTTTAAGTTCATCAACAGTAATCCATGAACGATAGGCAGCTTTTTCTTTGTCGGAATAAAAATCCATATCATTATATGAAGTCTTCTTTCTGTTTTTAAAATCTTCCGAAAGAAAAGCCATGGAAGGAATTCCGAAATAAATATTTTTCTTATTGAATTTTGATTTTTTCTTATTATATGAATTAAAAAGTTTCTGGGTTGAATTATCCATTTTCAGTGGCTGCTGAAGATTTTTTAAATCTCCGACAACAAATTTTGTAACATCATCATTAGCTACCGAAAGTCCAATTCTGTCAGCAACATTTTGATATGCTATCTTCATTGCTTCTGAGTTCAAACCCACTTTTTCAATTTCTTTATCAGAATAAACATAGCTTCCTAAGCCCCATCCGCTTCCTAAACCGCCATATCCAAGACTTTCCATCGGGAAAAAATTATCAGAAACAATAGGAGTAAATTTGCTCACATTTCTTATCATGGATTTTCTCGAAGGTGTCAATTGAGCTCCTACTTTCACATCGTCCCAGGGAATTGCTTCAAAATCATCGCCGAGTAAATATTTCTTCTGTCCCTTTTCTTCTTTTCTAATATTTTCAAAATCTTTGTCAGGAACAATTTTAGAATATTTTTCATCCTTTTCCCCAACGTCAAGCATAACAACTTGCTTGCCTGCTTCAACAAGAGTTTGAGCAGCCATTGCACCGCTTGGTCCTGAACCGACTATTATGTATTTGTGTGTGTTTGACATATTTTATGAGCCATTTGTCACAGTTTCATTCTATTAATATTTTACTTTTTACTTCAATGTAAGTCCGTCTGTCGAACACAAAATCATAGTAACTTGCGTCTCCCGCTTTACTTTCTACTTCCAATCTCGTCCTACCAATTTCAAGTTCGTTTTTATCAAACGCTTTAACAGTTAAAGTGTCATTAAAATCCTTATCAAAAATAAGATAAAGCGTCAGAAGATTGTTGACTGCACCTGTAGTATCATTTTCAATTGAAAACTTTCCTGTCTTTAATCCTTTGTTTTGAAGGTTCTGAGATAAAGATATATCACATTGAAGTGTTTTGTCAACACCTTCGGAAACTCCTTCAAAAAACTCTGTTGCAGTTTTACCAACAGTCTCACCACCTTTGTTAATAGCTTCTTTTGTCTTTTCCTTTGCTCTATTGCATGAGATTGTCAATATTGTCAACAATATCAAAAGAGTGATTGTTTTTTTCATAATTATCTGTTTTTTTATTTGTAATTAAATAAATTTATGATATTTTTCATACTTCTCACCCACATCAAGCAATTTAACACTTTTGCCTGCATCAACTAATGTTTTTGCAGCCATTGCTCCACTTGGTCCTGAACCAACTACTATATATTCGTGTATTTCTGACATTTTTTTCTATATAGCAAACAAGCACAAAAATTATAATATCTTTATTAAAATCATTCCAAAAATTCCTCTAAAAACGCCTCTAATTCCCGAGCCGGCAATTTTGAATAAATACCAAAAAGAAAAATTCTTAGGTAAAAACTTATCACTGTATTCGGGAATGGTTTCTAAAATTGCCAACATCGTAAAAGTCTTTTTTCTAACAACAGAATTACTTTTAACTAAAGCTAAACCTCCGTCAACCAAGGGTAGAAAAATTGGGTGTTTTTCAATAAACTTTTCGATTTTAATGTCTTTTTCATCAGGATTAAACTGCAATTTTTCCATAGCATCAGCATACAAAGAAATGCAATACTCATTAACATTTTTCCCTAAAAGAAATTTCCCAAAGATTTTAGCTTCTTTCTGGTGGTTCATTTATTCGTTTTCAGCAGGTTTATTATTTTTGCTTTTATCCTTTTTTATTTCATTTTTTAAAAAAGCAATTTCTTGTGTAAGGCTTTTGTTATTATCTGAAAGTTTGGAAACAACAGTTGACAAATGTAAAAGATAAACTAGTATTGCAAATATTGCCCCCATAAAAACAAGATTCGGTGGCAAATAAACTCCAACCATTCGAGCCATTACATCTAATCCATCACGCCAGAAAGAGAAAACAATAAGAATAATTGTTCCTGCTAACCAAAAGATTGCATATTCTTCACGCAATTTTCCTTTAATAATCAATCGGCTTACATAAAATAAAAAAGCCAAACTAACGATGATGCTAATAATTTGAATTCGCATCGAAGCTACATTTTCCATTTTCTAAATTTTTGTTTAACACTTATTAAAGAATAAAATATCGAAAGACTAACCTTTATAATATAATAAATTGTATTCAAGTCGCTGATTGATGACTTTCCGCCATGTCTTTCTTCCATAATAACAGGAACTTCGGCAATTTTTAATTTGCTTGCATAAAAAAGTATGACGGATTCGGGTTCAGGATATTCGTCAGGATAATATTCAACAACAACTTCAAGGGCTTTTTTGTTTAAAATACGAAATCCCGAAGTGCTGTCAGTAATTTTTAAGCCACTTAAAATTTTAATCAGAAACCTTAAATAATTTATTCCCAATCGACGAAAAAATGTAGACTGAAAACCTGATTTATCAATAAAACGAGAACCGATAACAACATCAATATTTTCTTGTTGAATTGCCTCAATAAGCTTAGGAATTTCTTCGGGGGGATGCTGACCGTCTCCATCAACCTGTATGGCAAAATCATATCCATTTTGAAAGGCATAAATAAATCCCGATTGAACAGTTCCTCCAATTCCGATGTTCACCGAAAGGTCTAACAAAATACAATTCAAGTTTGATACAACTTCAACAGTATTATCTTTCGAGCAATCGTTTACAACAATTGCATCGAAACTAAAACCATCAACTTTCAATTTATTAACACCCGAAACAACTGAAGCTATTGCTTTTTCTTCGTTATAAGCCGGTATGACAACTGCAACTTTTTTCATGATTTTGTTAACCATGTATTAATTATCTTAAAAATATTTTCGCTATCCAAACCCGACTCTTTTTGGTGAAATTTTTGATTTCCATAAGTATTGCTTGGATATCCTTTTGCATGAAGCCCACAAAATTCATCTAACTGTATTTTACTTTCCAAAATATCGGAAGAAAGATGATTAGACAAACCACCATGTTTTTTATGTTCTTCAATCACCAAAAGCTTTTTTGTTTTCTGTAAACTTGAAACAAAATTATCATCAATTTTAAGATATGGAATTTCAGTTATTGTAAATACATCAATTTTATCTTTCAGCTTATTAAATTGCGAATCTCCTAATAAATTATCCGCAACAGGACCAAGAACAGCAACAGTAATTTTAGGATTAACTGCTGAATTTATTTTTTGAAAACTTGTGTTTTTATTAAAATCTCCGAGATGTTCGACACCTAATCCCAATCGTAAATATGCAGGCTTGTTTTGAGTAATAATTTTCTGAACAATCGGCTCAACATCTTGTTTGAAAGCAGGAATAAAACAAGTCATATCCGGCAATCCTGCCAAACTTGCAATATCCTCCAAAGCATGATGAGATGAGCCCATAATACCATAACCATAGCCACCACCATTTCCGACAAGAAAAACCGGAAGTTTATGAAAACAAACATCATTGCGAATTTGCTCAAGTGAACGATAAACAATAAAAGGAGCAATGCTGTAACAAAAAACTTTAAATCCTTTGGAAGCCATTCCGGCAGCAACACTAATCATATTTTGTTCCGCAACTCCCATATTGATGAAACGTTCGCCCATTTTTTTCTGTAAATTTTCAAAAGCATTGAAACCTAAATCACCCGTAAGGAAAATGATTTTATCATCTTTCAGTGCTAATTCTTCTATAATATTTGAAAATGAGCGTCTCATAAAATGTTATTTTATTTTCTCATAAATTTCCATATAATCGAAATTCTCAAGATACATTTGAGTTCTTAAAAATACTTCCTTGATTTCTTCAGAGTTCAATTCTTTTGCAGTTTCAATATTTACTTCCTGAGTTGGAATTTTAACTGTTCCCCAAGGGTAAACTTCTTTTAATGCTTCGCCATTCCAACTGGGATTATTCAAAGAATCAGATTTTTCAAGACCCATTTCTGTCATCACTCTACCTAAAATTTCTTTAGGATTTGCAATAATATCCTCATATCTGACAAAGTAAAAGTTATTAGGAAATTTGGTTGCAAGGTATTGTGCATAATATTGATTGATTACCCAAGCATTAATATAGTGGTCTAATGATAAAGGGACAGGGCGTTTTTTTGTTTCGGCATAGCACGAAAAAGGATTTCTCATCACATGAAGAACATAAGCGTTTCCATCCATTTCTGTAATAATTTTCTCTCCGTCAACTCCAATAATCGGACTATAACCAACCCAAACTTTTTCTTTTCCTGTTCGATTATAGTTTTTCCATGCATCAAAAGTAGAACGAAAAAATGCTTCCATCACATTTGCTCGTGATATTTTTTTCCCTTCAAGGTATTTAATAAAAATTTCTTTCCTTTCTTCATCATTGAAGTCAAAATCAGCATTTCGGAACTTGCTAACAAAAGGAGTTCTTGCTCTTATCTTACATTCTTCATCAATGATTGAGTAGTAAATTTGCTCAATCTTTAAATTTTCAGGTACAACAGGCCAACGATATTTCAATGGAAACATTGAAGATAAATGGTCTGTAACATATTTTGTCCCGGGTTGAGATTCAAAAGGATAGACAAACAATTCGGGATGTCCGTCAAGAAAACGGTGGGTAGTGTTACCACCATTTTCATACATTGCGCCTAACATTAATAATTTAAATGGTTGTTCGTTCATAAATTTTAAATAAAATATTTATAATAAAAGTTTTTTTCATTTTCTGTTGATGGTTGAACTTTTTTATGCAGAAACCCACTGCAATTTGAAGAATCAATAAGTTCTATTCCAAATATTTGATTTCCATAAAGCCAGTTTATTGAGCCTACTATTTCAAAGTTTTCGGTGTTAATCGCATAAATTCCGCATTTTTGTTTTACATTTTTCAAACCCGGTGCATATTGTTTAAATCTGTCAAGTACTCTTGAAACACCAACAAACATAATGTTTTTATAAAAACACAAACCTCTTGTCCAACCCGGGAGTTTAACTGCTGAAACAAATTTTTCATTCTCAATAAATCCTACTTCGCCATAGCCACTATTGTTTACCCAAATTTTTCCTTTATAGAATCTGGCTGAATGTGGTCTTGTCAAGCCTCTTGCAATAACATCACGAGTTTTCCCTGAAAAAATAACTCCCTTTTTATCAATCGGGTAATTTTTATGTCCCGGTCTTCTTTTTGAAATTTTATCACTTGATGCAGAAAAAAAAGATTTCTCAATAGATGAGCCTGCTGCAATAGAATTTAATTGAATGTAATTTGCTTTTGTGTTAGGCTTTTGGTTTTCATCCTCAACGCAGCGAGGAAACCAAATCAATTTATCATGTTCAAGAGAGTTGAAATCAATTTTCACTATTCCATTTTGCCCAACGGAAGTTCCATGAAGTTCCTCTCCAATAAAAGCAAGGTCGTGAAAATAATATGTTCCGGGAAAATATTTTGCTCTAACAGGCATCAACACTTTTGATGAATTTGCTGTTCCATCAATTTGAGATTTAACAGCTTTGAATTCAACAATTTTATTTGGATTTCTTGTTGAAGCAACATAAACAGTGTTTGTTTTTCTATTTACTGCTATTCCAGAGGGATGTGGTAAATTTGTAAAAGTTTGATTTAATTTGTTGTTTTCAGCATTTAATCCTATTAACAAATGCTCATACTCTCTGGAAATCAAGAGCGTTATTTTCATTTCGGATAAAAGCTGCACAAAAGAATCATCAACTTTATGTTTCAAGGAATCGGAAACAATCCCGCAATCAGCAAAGTTAGAAGAACCGAAAACCTGAGCAGGGTCACGAATCGCATTGCTTTGTTTTTCCCAAAGTTCTTCTTTTGTATATTTTGATTTTGAATTCATTTTTTCTTCTAACAATATTCTATTTAAATCTTTTTCTTGAGCTTGAATAATCCAAAATACATTTTAAATGCTGATAAAAAATCCGTTGTGCTTTTTCCGCTAATTCTTGATGCAGAGAATATCGGAATTTCTATTACAGGAGTTTTGTTTTTAAAACACTTGGCAATTAGTTCCGCATCAATTAAATCTCCATAAGAAATAATTTCAGAATCCTTAATAATATTGGAAGGGAACACTTTTGGAGTTCCATTAACATCCCAAATTGGAGTATTGAAAAGTTTCCTGTTTTCAAAATTAAAAATTACCGAACCTACTCTTCTTATAATGCTTTCGCGAATAATTCTATTTGCTTTAATAACATTTTGTTTGTTTACCAGTGCATAATTCAAAATCATAATAAGCTCGTTAATGTCAGTCCTAGCAGAATTTGTATAACAAATTAATTTGCCTTCAGCTTTTTCAATTCCAAGTTTAACAGCTCTTCCCCAACCGGATTTTTCACTAATAATTGTTTTAATATTGGAATTTTCATCGGCATATTTTTCTGCCAAAGCATAAGAACCATCATCAGGTCCATTAACGACAAAAATAATTTCCCAGCTTTCGTCTAACTCTGATAATTTCTGAGTATAATTCTCATAAATCACTGGCAAATGCTTTATCTGCTTAAATATTGGTAATACTATAGAAAATGTTAGTTCCAAAATTGAATATTTAATTTAATGCTTTTTCTTCACATAGTGGCAATAAGAAAATGTCAATTACTTCGTTACGCTCATATTTAAAATCAGTCATTTACAAAAGCAAACTTCTGATTTTAAATACTTCGCAAGCCTCGTTCTTGACACCTTCTTAATAGCCGCACTATAAATACAGTGTTTTCTTAGAGGCACTTCTTATTATTTTTCCTTTGTCCAATTCCAAAATGCCTTGTCAAAATTAACTTCTTTTTGCCAATTTATTGTTTCAATAATTCCATCTTTTAGTGAAATCATTGGTTTCCATCCTAATTCATGATTAATTAATTTTGGATTAGCATACCAATCGGGCAAATCCCAATTGCGGTTTTTCATTTTACCAAACTCGGGCTCAGCAGCTATCTTAAGAACTTCTTTAAC
The DNA here is from genome assembly GCA_964385385.1 of uncultured Saprospiraceae bacterium. Lineage (GTDB taxonomy): Bacteria > Bacteroidota > Bacteroidia > Bacteroidales > CAYLPA01 > CAYLPA01. The sequence goes on from CAYLPA010000001.1 coordinate 44,877, forward strand.
AAGAAAGGCAAGTTCTTTTATTGTTGTTTTTCTTCCTGTTCCCACATTAAAAGCTTTACCAAAATATTCAGGTTTTATTTTTGCTGCTGCCAAAATAAAAGCTGAAATAACATCTTTAACATGAACAAAATCTCTTGAAATATTTGGTTGAACTAAAAATGGAAAAGTATTGTTTCTTGCTTTTGACAGCAGTACAGGAATAAGTCGGTCTGGTTCTTCCCATGCTCCATATGCAGAATATAATCTCAAATGAACTACGGGCAATTTTTCTATTTCTCCAAAATATTTTATTGCTTGATAAATCGCAGCTTTAGAAACAGCATAATGACTGTTTGGAATTAAAGTAGATTCTTCGCCCGGACCGTTTGAATTTAAACCATATTCGGAGCTTGACCCCGCTTGTATGAAAACTTCAAAGCCTGTTTTTTTTATTGCTTCAATAATATTAACAGAGGCAGTAAAGTTTGTGCTGTATATTTTTTCATATTCTTTCTGCTTAGAATATGCTCCGTAGGCTGCAAGATTAAAAATCGTTTTAGGTTCTATCTCATTAACCAAATCACGTAATTCTTGATTTTGAGTAATATCACAACTTCTTAAATTCAAAAGATGAGTTTGGGAAGCAGAAAATCTCCAATTATTAATATGGTCTTGGGAAATACCATAAACATCATCACGATATAAAAGTATTGATTTAAGCAAATTAACTCCTATAAAACCTCCGGCACCAAAAATCATTATTGGACCTTTAAGTTTTTTTAGTTCATCAACTATGTTGGTATTTAATTTATAATAATCCATGATTCTTTTGTTCGTAGTTTAAATTGATAATTTATAAAATAAAAAAGGTATCCTAATATCTCCTCCTTTGCCTTTGCCTTTGCCTTAGCCTCAGCCTTAACTTTTCACAACCTCCGATTTTGCTTGCTCGTACTGCTCATCAGTCATTGGCCAATAGTGCCAGTCAACAGTATTTTCCATAAAAGAAACACCTTTTCCTTTAACAGTATTTGCAATAATAAGTTTTGGTTTTTTGTTTTTCAGTTCCTTTATTTTTTGAATTGAGTTAATGATATCATCGGAGTTGTGTCCATCAATTTCCAAAACATCAAAACCTAAAACCTGCCATTTTTCTATAGCTGAACTATCGCCCAGAATATCATTGGTCTTGCCAAATCCCTGTATTTTATTTTTGTCAATAATTAAAATCAAATTATCTAATTTATGTTTAACTGAAAAATGAGCTGCTTCCCAAGTTGTTCCTTCGTTAGTTTCTCCATCTGACATTAATACATAAACAAAATCCTTATTATTATTCAATTTATTTGCTTTTGCTATTCCTGCACCAATTGGAAATCCGTGCCCAAGTGAACCGGTTGCAAAAGGAATTGAATTATATTTTAAAGGAGCGGGGTGAGCAGGCAGAGATGTTCCGTTTCTATAAAAACTCAATAATTCTGTGTCGGTGATTTCTCCTAATTCATTTAAAACAGCATACAAAGCAACAGCAGCATGCCCTTTTGATAAAATAAAATCATCATCATTTTTTTTATGCTCAAAAAAAACAGCAGATAAAATTTCAACACAACTCAACGAACATCCGATGTGACCGGCATGAGCATTAAAATAAGTTTTTAAAATCTTTAATCTTAATTTTTTATTTAGTTTTTGTAAGTCCATCGTTTGCAACTTTCAAATTATTTTTAGCTAACTGATTTTCTGGATTAATTTTCATTGCTTTTTCACATGCTTTTTTTGCTAATTTGTATTTGCCAAGTGCATTATAAGCTGAGCACATATTATTATAAGCAATAAAATTATCCGGTTCAATTTCAATAATCTTTTTTGTAATTTCTATACTTTTATAATAATCTCCCTGCATATAATAATCATAGCTTAAAGTTAAATATTCCTGAACACCAAGATTAATTTTTTTAAAAGATTTTATTCCATCCTGAGCAACATTAAGATTATTTTTGGCAAGTTCAAATTCAGGGTAATATTTTAAAGCATTATTACAAGCTTTTTCAGCATCTTCAAACATTTGCATGCTGTTATAAGCTGAACAAATATTATTATAGGCAATTGCATTTTTTGAATCAATCTTCAGGGCTTCTCTACAAGCAACAATACATTTATTAAAATCATTCATTCCATAATAAAATAAACTTAGTTCAATAAAATTATCTGAAGTAGGATAAAGCTTTACTTTTTCTTCAAGACTTAACAAATTAGTTTCGAATTGATTTTTCACAATAGCACATAAAGGAGTATTTCCGGCTTTTATTTCGTGGACAGTTTCTTTTGGGGGCCAGTTCCATAATAAATCTTGATTAAATTTTGCCGCCGCCGGGAAAACAATTTCATAATCCCAATTGTCTGAACTATTGCCATAGGCATATTCCAATTTTGGATATTTCTCAGTATAATAAGATGTTTTCAATCTTTCACCATAAAACATTTTCACACGAATAGGATTGTTTTCTGATTCAGCTTCAATATTTTCGTTTATCCACTCAACTGCAGCTTTGTTTGAAACTCCCCAGTAATCCATTTCATATTTTTTGAATGCTCCATCAATTCCACCAACAACAGGACTGAAATACATTGATTGAAAAGGGTGATTCTTTATCATCCATTTCAATGGTTGAAACAAAAATATTATTAGAATTGCTGTAGTAGCATAATAGAACATCGTTGGTTTTACAAGTTTTATTAAGAACTTCCATGCAAATGCACAGCAAACAATCAAAGGTGGGAAAACAAATAATAAATGCCTGATTCCGTTATAAATATTTGAATCCTTTATGATTATATAAAATACTGGAAAAACAAAAGTAAATATTAGAAATGATAATAATTTCAATTCAACACTTTTTACCTTTAATTTTTTCTGGAAAAATAAAAGAACAATCAAAAATAGTCCTGTAAATACAAACAATGGAATAGTAATTAAAATCCATTTTATAGTATAATGCCAGGGTATTTCCCATGCATTAATCCATTTTCCACTATACAATTCATAAGAATTAAAAATATTAAAATTCGAAACTTTCTGTAAAACTAAAATCGGGGCAAAAATATTTGTTCTCATAAATGGCCAAAATATTGCCGTTGCAAAATATGATGCTAAACCAATTAATATAACAACTCCGGCAATCTTAAAACCAGAGTTAATTTTTTCTTTTTCAAATTTATTTTTATAAGCATCAATAAACCAATAAATGAAAGTAAACAAAAATAAATACGCAATTAATAGCAAACCTGAAACCCTTATTGCAATAGATATTGAAATGCTTAGAATAACAAAAATTATGTTTGCAATTTTGAATTTTGGAAGGTTTTTCAGAAAGACGAAAATGCTGTAGATTGAAATAATATAAAAAGCAGCAAAAGGAATATCTTTAGAATTATTGAAAGAATGTCCGAATAAGCGGGGAGTTAAAACAGCAAATACTAAAGCTAACAATCCTGTTTTCCAGCCGTCCATATTCTTTGCTAAAAGCCCAACAAATAAAATAATTAAAAATCCAAAAATAGAATTTATCAAATGGCGAAGTTCATATTCTCCAACACTTGGGAATATTTGATTTCCAAGAGCAACAACGAAATCAAAAAATCCACCAAAGAAATTCATTCCTTGAATTTTATCATCAACTACCGGAGAAAAAGTTTTTATTAAACCCCCATCATTATCAATCGGACTCATTGAAGCAATTGAATCTTTTCCCTGAAAATATTTTAGGATTAATTTCCCATGAACATCATGCATGGGCTCATCATTAGATATTCCATAATCAAAACTTATGCTTGTCATTATAATAAAAATAACAATACTTAAAATTATAAACATCCATTTATAAGAAGTAGAGTTTAACTTAAATTGAAATTTTACCATAACAGATTACTATAATTTTATCAATATGTTTTATTTCTTGATTTGATTTCAAAATAACTTAATAAATTATTCAAAAAAACACTTCACAAATATAAGCAAAATATGCAATTATTATAATTCAAAAATAATGTTATAGGATATAAAAATAAATAATTTAAAATCAAACTAATAATTCATTGAAATAAAATTTTTTTATACTTTTGCGTGCGTTTTTAAAAAAATAGATTTTTTTTTGACTAAATTTTGTTAAAAAAAAATTTTAATTTTTTATTCTATATTAAAAAAAATTAATATATTTATAAAACGAAATGCAAAAAAGTGTAAGATAAGGAAAATGGAAATTAAGGATAATTATTCTCTTAAGGAATTATTGAAGAAAATATTCGGATTTGACAGTTTCAAAGGAAATCAAGAGGCGATTATAGAAAATGTTCTTGCAGGCAAAGATTCTTTCGTTATCATGCCAACAGGAGGTGGAAAATCCATGTGCTATCAACTTCCGGCTTTAATCAGTGAAGGAACAGCTATAATTGTGTCCCCTCTTATTGCTTTAATGAAAAATCAAGTTGATGCAATTCGTAATTTCGGTGCAGAAAGAGGAATTGCTCATGTTATGAATTCATCATTATCTAAACAAGAATTAGCAATAGTAAAAGAAGACTTAATTAACGGTAAAACCAAACTATTATATGTTGCCCCGGAATCGCTAACAAAAGAAGAAACTGTTGATTTCTTAAAAAACAGCATAAACATTTCATTATTTGCAATTGATGAAGCACATTGTATTTCAGAATGGGGACATGATTTCAGACCAGAATATCGCAGATTAAGACCAATCATTGAATCTATTGGAAAAAAAGTGCCGATAATAGCTCTTACAGCAACAGCAACCCCAAAAGTTCAGCAGGATATTCAGAAAAATTTGAATATGGTTGATGCAGTTGCTTTCAAATCGTCATTCAACAGACCAAATCTTTATTATGAGGTAAGGCCAAAGACAAAAAATGTTATTAAAGATATTATAAGGTATATTAAAACTCAACCCGGAAAATCAGGTATTGTATATTGTTTAAGTAGAAAAAAAGTTGAAGAATTAGCAGAAACTCTTCAGGTTAACGGAATAAAAGCTCTTCCTTATCATGCAGGTTTAGATACTGCAACACGACGAAACAATCAAGACCAGTTTCTCATGGAAGAAGTTGATGTTATTGTTGCAACAATTGCCTTTGGTATGGGAATTGACAAACCTGATGTTCGCTTTGTTATTCACCATGATATTCCAAAAAGTCTTGAAGGTTATTATCAGGAGACCGGTAGAGCCGGACGCGACGACGGTGAAGGAGTTTGTTTGGTTTTTTACAATTATGATGATATTCAGAAGCTGGAAAAATTTATGAAAGACAAACCTGTTGCCGAACAAGAAATTGCAAAACAACTTCTGTTAGAAACCGTTTCTTATGCTGAATCTGCAATCTGCAGAAGGAAACAATTACTGCACTATTTTGGCGAAGTATATTTAAATGATAATTGCAATTGTTGCGACAACTGTTTGCATCCAAAAACAAAATTCGAAGGAAAAGACTATATTAAATCTGTTATTGAAGCAGTTATTGAAGTTAAACAATTGTTTAAAGCAAAACATATTTGCAACATTCTTGCAGGAAAAAATAATGCAACAATAAAATCATTCAAACATAACAAACTAAAATCCTTTGGGAAAGGTGCTGATAAAGATGAGAAATTCTGGAATGCTGTTGTTCGTCAAACTTTAATTAACAGACTTATAGTTAAAGATATTGAAAACTATGGATTACTGAAAGTTACTGATGCCGGCAAAGAATTCCTGACAAAATCTTACTCAATCATGCTCGCCAAAGACCATGATTATGAAAATCCTGATGATGAAGACGATTTCTTTACTTCGGCAACCGGACAAAAAACAAGCACTACTGATTTTACGCTTTTCTCTATGCTTAAAGATATTAGAAAAGATATTTCAAAAAAAGAAAAACTGCCCCCTTTCGTAATATTCCAGGACCCTTCATTAGAAGACATGGCTATTCAATACCCTTTGACTATTGACGAACTCAAACAAATTACAGGAGTTGGTACAGGCAAAGCATTGAAATATGGGAAACCATTTATTGAATTTATAAAATCCTATGTTGAAGAAAATGACATTATGCGTCCAATGGACATAGTCGTTAAGTCAGTAATAAACAAATCCGAACTAAAAGTTCATATCATCAAAGGCATCGACAGAAAATTATCTCTTAAAGATATTGCCAGAGCAAAAAATCTTACACCTGACGAAATTTTAACAGAAATTGAACATATCGTCGCTTCGGGAACAAAATTAGATATTGGCTATTATATTGAAGAAACCGTTGATATATTTCATCAGGAAGAAATTTATGAATATTTCAAAGAAGAAGCCGAATCAGATTCACTTCAGGAAGCTTTAGAAGAGTTAGGTGAAGACGAATACGCTGAAAATGAAATAAGATTGGTAAGAATTAAGTTTATTTCTGATGTAGGTAATTAATTAGAAGCAATCAATAAAACCTAATAGTTTATATCTCAATAAAAAAACGCAAATAATAATCACCAAATTTTAAAATAATAAAAGACATGAATGAAGAAATCAATGACGAAAATCAAATTAAAGAAGATTTTTATTCACAACCAACAATAATTGACCAAAGAAATTCCAAGAAAATATTTTTCCCAATTTTAAATATAATCATTCTGATTGGGTTAATTATTCTTTATGTTTTATTTTTCACAAAAAACAAAACTAACAAAGAAGAAACAATCATTACTAATCAAAATCCAAATTCATTATCTATCGCTTTTATAAATTCTGATACTCTTTGGGAAAACTATGAATTTGTTAATGTTATTAAAGAAAAACTAAAAAATACAGAAACAACGATGCAATCCCAGTATGATGCTCAGGTTTATTCTTTAAAAAAAGATTACGATGAATATGTGAAAAAAGGAACTGCCGGTTTATTATCTTTAAACCAGCAGAAACAAACTGAAGAACAACTTTCAAAACGACAAAAAAGATTGGTAGAATTAGATGAAAAACTATCAACTCAACTGATTGAGGAAAAACAAAAACTAAATACTATGCTTCAGGACTCTATAATTAATTATATAAAAAGATATAACAAGAAAACAAACTATACTTACATTTTAGAGTATTCAAAAATAAGTGGAGTTCTGTTTGCTAATGACTCCTTCAACATTACTGAAGATATACTTAACGGACTCAATGAAGAATACAAAGAAGTCAAAGCAAAAAATGAATAAACAAATTTGTAAAATGAAAAAATCTATAATTTCCTTTTTTTTAATAGTATTTATTGTTGCTTGTTCAAGCCCTTTAATTGAAGTTGTTGAAGAAACATATCCCGATGGAAATCCAAAAGTTATAAAATTTTATTCCGAAGAAACAGGCACTCGTGAATTAGTCAAAGAAATAGTATATTACGAGAACAAGCAAAAACAATCTGAAGGAGAATTTAAGAATAATAAAATGTCCGGCAAGTGGACTTACTGGTATGATAACGGAAACAAATGGGCAGAAGGATATTACATTAATCAAATTGAACACGGTTTAAAAACCATCTGGCATAGAAACGGGCAAAAGTATTACGAAGGAAAATTTGAAAATGGAAAAAGAATTGGAGTTTGGAACTTTTGGGACGAAACCGGAAAATTGGTTAAAAGTGTTGATTATGATTCTTGACTTTAAATTTTGTTTTTTTTCGAGTAAACATATTAAAGATATATCACCATTGACATTAAGAATAATCTTTTAATTTGTCAATATTTCTTCTCTCTCTTTTTGTAGGACGTCCTATACCTCTGATGCGGTATTCAAAATTCTTGCTTTTTATTGTTTTCAGCTTTTCGTATTCTTCTTCAGGTGTAAGGTCTTTCATATAATTTTCAACAAATTTTGCTCCCACTCTATTATTTAATAAAGAAATAACTTTTACAGTTCGGATTATATGGTCTTTATTAATTGTAATAGTTTCATTGATTTTTATTTCTCTCGAGGGTTTAATAGTTTTGTCGTTAATTTTTACTTTCCCAGCTCTGCAAGCATCAGTAGCCTGAGAACGTGTTTTAAAAATTCTTACAGCCCAAAGCCATTTATCAATTCGAAAAGTGCTTTTCACAACAATTATTTTTTTCTGAAATAAATTTCTATAGGTACTCCGTGAAAATCAAAATTCTCACGAATTTTATTCTCAATAAATCGTTTATAAGGATCTTTGATATACTGAGGAAAATTACAAAAAAAGGCAAAAGCAGGAAAATGTGTTGGTAATTGAGTAATATATTTTATCATTATTTTTTTTCCTTTTATTGCAGGAGGTGGTATTTTTTTTATGTATGGTAACATTGTTTCGTTTAGCTTAGAAGTTGCAATTCTTGTGTTCCTTGATTTATATATTGTCTGAGCAAACTCAAGTATTTTAAAAATTCTCTGCTTTGTTAAAACCGAAGCAAAAACTATAGGAACATCAGAAAAAGGAGCAATTTTATCTCTGATATTTTCTTCAAGAATTTTAGTTGTATTTGTTTCTTTTTCGATTAAATCCCATTTATTGACAACAATGACAGCTCCTTTATGATTTTTTTCAATTAAATGAAATATAGCAAGGTCTTGAGATTCAAAACCGTTTTCAGCATCAATCATAAGAATACAAATATCACTGTTTTCGATTGCTCTCACTGAACGTAAAACAGAATAAAATTCAATATTTTCGTGAACCTTTACTTTTTTTCTTAAACCCGCAGTATCGATAAATAAAAATTCAAAACCGAAATTATTATATTTTGTATATAAGGAATCACGAGTTGTGCCGGGTATTGGAGTTACAATATGCCGCTCAATACCCATCAAAACATTTATCAATGAAGATTTTCCTACATTAGGTCTGCCTACTACAGCGATTTTTGGTAAGTCGGGAACTTCTTCATGCAAAACTTTGTCAAATTCTTTTACGACAATATCAAACAAATCACCAGTACCGCTTCCTGTTATTGAAGAAATACAATACACTTGACCGAGTCCAAGTTGAAAAAATTCGGCAGAATTACTAATAAGTTCATTAGTATCAACTTTATTTGCAACAAGAAATATTTTTTTATCAGATTTTCTAAGAATATTCGCAACATCTTTGTCCATATCGGTTAAGCCGTCTTTAACATCAACCATAAAAACAATCAAATCAGCTTCATCAATTGCAAGAACTGCCTGCTTTTTGATTTCATCTTCAAAAACATCATCGCTATCCTCGACATAACCCCCAGTATCAATTATCGAAAATTCAACACCATTCCAATCAGTTTTACCGTAATGACGGTCACGAGTAACTCCGCTAGTTTCTTCAACAATAGCTTTCCTGCTTCCAACTAATCTGTTGAATAAAGTTGATTTTCCAACATTTGGTCTTCCTACGACGGCTAAAATATTTCCCATGATTTTATACTTTTTTTAGATTTATAACTCATAACCAAAACGTTTCAATTGGTTCTCGTTATTTCTCCAATCTTTATTTACTTTCACTGTAAGCTCAAGGTAAACATGATTATCAACAAACTCTTCAATGTCTTTTCTGGCATCGATTCCCAATTGTTTTATTGCTTTTCCTTTATGCCCTAATAGAATCATTTTCTGAGATTCTCTTGTAACAAAAATCGTTGTGTATATTCTGATTATATCTTTGCTTTCCTTATACTCATCGACAACTACTTCAACAGAATAGGGAATCTCCTTTTGATAATTCAAAAGCACTTTCTCTCGTACAATTTCTGAGATAAAAAATCTTGTTGACTTGTCGGTAAGTTCATCTTTAGGAAAATATGGCGGGTTTTCAGGGAGTGCTTCTAATATTCTATTGAAAACCATATCTACATTAAACTTCTTTAAAGCAGAAACCGGAAGAATTGCAGCTTTAGGAATTTTTGAATGCCAATATTCAACTTTTTCTTCCAATTCTTTTTGGTTAGAAAGGTCAATTTTATTTATTACTAGTATTTTAGGAATATTGGAATCGTTAAGAATTTTAATAAATTCATCGTTGATACTATCACCTTTTATTTCACTTACGAAAAGTATTATATCTGCATCTTTTAAAGAATTAGTTACAAATTTCATCATTGAAGCTTGCAATTTATAATTTGGCTCCATTATTCCGGGAGTGTCAGAATATACTATTTGAAAATCCTCACCATTGACAATTCCCATGATACGATGTCGTGTTGTTTGAGCTTTGGAAGTAATAATTGATATTTTTTCGCCAACAAGTGCATTCATCAAAGTAGATTTCCCTACATTCGGACTTCCAATAATATTCACAAAACCAGCTTTATGAGTCATAATTATTTAATTAATAAATATATTTGCAAAATAAATAAACAAAATCTATCTTTGCACCGCAAAAATACATAGAATTAATCGTTCTTTAGAAATTATTAAAATTAAAAATATATTGCGGGGTGGAGCAGTGGTAGCTCGTCGGGCTCATAACCCGAAGGTCATAGGTTCGAGTCCTGTCCCCGCTACACAAAAAGCCGGTTTTTCCGGCTTGGCGATTCATTAACCAAAAGAAAGTTTAAGTTGTATCTCGCAAGATAAATTTTGGCGAGATTTTTCGATTAATATATACAATAAAGGAATTACTTCAAAATTTTCTAAAAATATATTTCAGAAGTCAATACAAACTAAGCCATAATAAAAATTACATTATAATTCCATTTTTGTTTAAGAAACAAAATCAACAATTTAACAATTCAACAATAAATCACAATCCTTTTCAATCAATTTGAGTTATTAACAATTGTTAATAACCCATGTTAATATTATGTTTATAATTGAACCTCAGATTTCTTGGATAAAGAGCAGTATTGAATTATATTTGCAAGCATCAAGTGAGAGATAAAAGGTAGCCTGGAAAAGCCAGGGTTTAGATAGAGAAGTTCCGAAAGGTGCAGCTTGATTTAAACAGATCTTTGAAATAATAAATTCGAAAGGATTTATTGCAGAAAAGGTGCTCGAAAGAGCAGGGGTTGAAAAAGTAAAATTCGTAAGAATAATGCTTGGGAAACCCGGGCCAGAAGCAAATATGTTCGCAAGAACTTATTAACCGAAGGTCAGCTTGAAAAGCACGGGAAAATGAAAGCTTAGCTCGAAAGAGTCAAAGTGGGAATGGAACCGATTCCGGAAGCAGAAACCCGCAAGGATTGAAGTTGATGGAAATGCTTCGAGCTCGAAATTCTAACATTATGCTTGCAAAAGGATGGTGATAAAGTTTCGGACTTGTCAAAGTTTAGCTTAAACGAAATATTTCTGCCATCATGTCGGCTTGCGAAAGCCGGGGAATAACAGGACGAAGCTTGCAAGAGTGGAAGCCAGCGAAGCCCGGAACTGAGAAAAGAGTATTAGCTATAAGTTATTCACAGAGTCAGCCATAATAACTGTAACTTGGCGCTTCTCAAAAGCTACGGCTATTGAAAAGTGAATGGGAATGATTCCGAACAGGAATGATTCCCATTTTGTTTTTATAGGAAATCATCCAACTTATTTGTACTTTTAAAAACTAAACTGGATAAACAATAGGTAGTGTCCACATTAGTGTGTCTATTGCATGTAAAAAGTTTTCAATAAAT
>CAYLPA010000002.1:0-6242 GCA_964385385.1 uncultured Saprospiraceae bacterium
AAAAAATAATGTCTAAGAACTAAATCGAAAATAAAAATGAACTGTAAAGAAGCAAATAAAAAATTAATCTTTCTCATCGAAAAAGAGCTATCATCCGATAAGGAGAAAGAACTTCTTGAACACATCTCAAATTGTAAGAGTTGCGAAAAAAAACTAATTGAACTAAAAGCAACTTTAGCAACTATTGAAACCGAAAAAGAAATTGAAAGCAATCCTTATTTCTTTACTCGATTACAACAAAGAATTGAAAATCTTGAGGAAGTAAAACCAAATTATATTTATAAAAGAGTTTTACAACCTGTCTTAGTTTCGATACTAATTATTTTAAGTATAAATATTGGCATTTACATGACGAAAAATTCTTTCTTCACAAAACTTGCTTCAAGTTCTGATGAAATCCGAAATAACAATGTTAGTAATTATTCAGAAGAATTTGACCTTGCTTATTTTGATATTGATAATTACAATTCCTTTTATTCAACAAATACAAACGAATAATCATGAACTATTTTAACAAAAAAAACATTTTTCTCTGGGCATTTATAATTTTGCTCGTTTTCAACATTTCAGGACTAATAACATTTTACGTCCATGTTAATAATTTCAAAAAAGATAATACTGAATTCCGATTTCATCAACGCCCAAATCCCAGATGTTTCATCCAAGAAGAACTTAACTTAAGTGATGAACAATTATCCAATTTTGATGAACTGAGAAAAACTCATATGAGAAATTCAAAAAATTCTCGTGACATTATTTTTGAAGAACATAGTGTTTTATACGATGAAATCACTAACAAAAATCCTGATTTAAATGTAATAGATTCATTACTCGAAGATATGGGAAAACTTCACATTCAATTATATCAAAATAACATTAAACACTACAATGAGTTAAAAATGATGTGTGATGATAATCAAATTGAAAAATTAAATGAATTCTATAGAGAGATGATGTTTCAACAAAAAAAGGGACATCCAAGACAAAATTATAAACATAACAGAATAAACAGAAAATATCATAAATAAATTATAAATTAATAAATATATAAAAATGAAAACAAAAAATGTAAAATCAAACTTTGTTGCAATAACACTTGCAATAATGCTAACAATAGGATTTAGCAACTTAACTTTCGCACAACAAGGAAGAGGAAATGGCAATGGACAAGGACAAAATTTTAAAATGCATCAAAAAGGTGAACAAAAATGTTTGAACTTGCCTGACATTACAGTAGAGCAACAGAAAAAAATCAAAGAACTTCATCTTAAAAACATGAAGTCAATGTTGCCAATAAGAAATGAAATGAGAGAAAAACAAGCAAGCTTGAAAACTTTAACAACAAAAGATAAAGTTGACATGACAGCTGTTAACGTTATAGTTGATGAAATTTCAGTTTTGAAAAATAAAATGATGAAACTTCGAATTGCAAACCAACAAGAAATAAGAAAGCTTTTAACTGAAGAACAAAGATTGATTTTTGATACCAGACCACACATGAAAGGTCAGCGCGGTGGACATGGAAACGGTAATGGACAAGGCATGGGAAGAGGACATGGCAATGGTTATGGAAATGGATACCACAAAGATTGTCCTTACGGAAATAAAACTACGAAATAATATATCTGAATTTAAATATTAAACAAACAGGGCATTAAAAAATATATTAATGTCCTGTTTAATTTATTTACTTTTGCAGCCAATTTTTAAAAAATCATAATGAAGAAATTTTTATTTAGTATAATAATCTTAAATTTTAGCTTTATAATTTCATTCGCTCAAGGAGGGCAAAGACCTGGCAGCGGGTCAGAATTTGACCCTAAAAATATGCCAAAAGAAGGAATTATTACAGGAGTTATTTTTGATAATGAAACTAATAAAGCCGTTGAATACGCAAATATTGTTTTGTTTTCAAAACGTGATTCATCAATGCTTACAGGAACAATTTCTGATATAGAAGGGAAATTTAAATTAATTAAACTTCCATACGGAAAATTTTATATTGCAGTTGATTTTATTGGATATAAGAAAAAAATAATTAAGGATATTAATATAAACCCTCAACAAAAAATTATTAATTTAGGAACTATCAAACTCGAACAAGCAACCAAGAATATATCAGGTGTTGAAATTGTTGCCGAAAAGGTTTATGTTGAATATAAAATAGATAAAAAAATTATTAATGTTGATAAAGACTTATTTTCTGCAAGCGGTTCTGCAATCCAAGTCTTGGAAAATGTTCCTTCGGTTCAGGTTGATATTGATGGAAATGTTAGTTTAAGAGGAAGTTCAAATTTCAAAGTTTTGATTGATGGCAGACCCAGTGTTTTAAGCGGATCTGATGCTCTGGAACAAATTCCTGCAAGCACTATCGAAAACATTGAATTAATTACCAATCCTTCGGCAAAATATGACCCTGAAGGAATAGGAGGTATTATTAATATTATTCTTAAGAAAAACAAATTGAAAGGTTTTTCAGGGATGGTAAATCTTTCTGCCGGAACAGGCGACAAATACAAAGGTGATATTATTCTTAGCTATAGAAACAAAAAATTTAACGTTTTTGCCGGTATCAACTATCATGACAAAACTAGTTATGGAACAGGATTAACTGATATGCAAAGAAATATTAATGACACTTTAAATATTTCTGATATTTCTATGGATAGAGATATGAAACGCAAAGGCTATTCTTTTAAACTTGGTGCTGATTATTTTATCACTGATAAAAGCGTTTTTACTCTTGAAGGAAGTTATGGATACCATCAATTTCAAAGAAATCACAACTCTAAAAATTACTATTCTACTCTTCCTGAAACTAATGATGTTTATTCTCTAAGTTCTTTTTATCCATTAAGAGAAAGATATTATTATAAAATGAATCTTAATTATCAATATAAGTTTGATAATAGAGGACAGGAACTTACAGCCATGATGAGTTATTCTTCAAGTGATGGTGGCTCTGATGAATTGCAAGACGAAGTTATTACTAATGCAGACTGGATTAAAACTGATGAGTATATTTCAAAAATAAATACTACTGAAAATGAAAACTCCAATAAATACAGAATCAAACTTGATTATGTAAAACCTTTTGAAAACAAAAGTCGTTTTGAAACAGGTTTGCAAAGCAGAATAGAAAGCGAATATGAAGAATATATTTTTGACGAGTATGATACTACTTCAAACGTATGGGCAAATAATCCGCTTTTTAATAGTGATATGAATTTTGATTTAAATATTTATTCTGCCTATGCTACCTATTCAGGAAATTTGTTTACTATAGATTATAAACTTGGTTTAAGAGGCGAATATACTGATAGAGAAATTAGTCATAAAGACACTTCAGATGCTTATAAAATTGACAGGCTTGATTATTTCCCTACAATTCATTTTTCTAAACAGCTTAATAAAACCAACCAAATAATGGCAAGCTATAGCAGAAGAATTGACAGACCCAGAGGTTGGTTTTTAGACCCTTTTACAAGTTATATAAATGCTTATAACAGCAGAAAAGGAAATCCCGCACTTGAACCTGTATATATCGACTCTTATGAAATTGCTTATCAAAAGAAAATTAAAAAGTCCTTTGTTTCACTCGAGGGATATTATCGAAAAACTAAAAATAGAATTACCAGAATAAGAACCTTGCAAGATGACGGAATAGTACTTCACACTTTTGCCAACATTAATAACGATTATTCTATGGGAGTTGAGTTAATGGCAAATATGGAGTTTTACAAATGGTTAAGAATTAATGCTTCAGGAAATTATTATCACTATAGAATTGAAGGTGATATTGTTGAAGAAGATGTAGAAAAAGAAAGTAATAATTACGATTTCAGAATTAATACAACATTTTTAATTAAGAAAAACACAAAATTTCAATTAACAACTTTTTATCGTGGTCCTTCTGTAACAGCACAAGGAAAAATAAAAGAATTTTATTCAATAGATGCTGCCGTTCGTCATGATTTTTTAAAGAATCGGGCTTCCGTATCTTTAAATATCAGAGATATTTTTGGAAGTAGGGCACATGACTTTACTACTCAAGAATTGAATTTATACACTCACACAAAATTTCAACGTGAACCTGCAGTTGTTACATTGTCATTGAGCTATAAAATCAATAATTATAAAGCTGAAAGAAATCAAAGAGAGAATGGCGAAGGAATGCAAATGGAGGACGATATATAAAAAGCCAAATTATAAAGTCATACTTTTTTATGGGGACTTATAATAATTCCACAAACGCTATCTCTTGATGCTCCGGTAACGCTACTCAAACAGTTTACCTGATTTCTAAAACGCAAAACACCAAGGAAAGCAAATATCATTGCTTCTTTGAAATCAATAATAATTTCATCGGGAATAACAATATTATTTTTCGTCTTATGAGAAATTCTTTCCATCAAAAATTTATTTTTTACGCCTCCCCCACTAAATAAAATATTAGAGCCCTGTTTTCCGTCAAATTGATTTGTTATTTGAAAAGAAATATGCTCAATCAAAGTCCTTAGTTTATCTTCAATTGAAATTGAGAAGGAATCAAGAATTGGTTGAAATTTATCTACCACCCATTCTTTGCCTAAAGATTTAGGGTAATTCTTAAAATAATATTCTAATTTATTTAAGTCTTGCAACAAACCTTCATTTACAGAACCGGATTTTGCAATCTTACCATCTTCATCAAATTCTTTTCCTAAGTTTTGCACTAATCCATTCATAATAATATTTGCAGGACAGATATCATAAGCAAGTCTTTTCTGATTTTTATCAAAAGAAATATTTGCGAAACCTCCAATATTTATGCAATAATCATAATCACCGAAAAGAAGTTTGTCGCCGATAGGAACCAAGGGAGCACCCTGCCCTCCCAAAGCAACATCCAATGACCTGAAATCAAAAATTACTGGACATTTCAAATGTGATGCAATTGCTTCACCTTTTCCAATTTGAACTGTTAATCTTTTTTCGGGCTGATGAAAAACCGTATGACCATGAGAAGCAACAAAGTCAACCTGAATTTTATTTCTCACAATAAAATCATTAGTTAACTTTCCTAAATAGTGTCCGTAGTCTTCATCAGTTTGAACAAAATCTGCATAATTAATATACTTAACACTACTTAATATATTTCTCCATTCCTGCGAATAAGCCACAGTTTCAGCATTAAGAATTTTAAATTCCCATTGAGCATTATCTTCAGTAAAAATGCAATATGCAATATCCACTCCATCTAAAGAAGTGCCCGACATTAAGCCGATAACTTTGTATTCTTTCATTTTATTTATGTGTGAAAAAAAATTAAAGTTCTCCTAACAGAACTTCGAGTTTTATTTTCCGTGAACCTTTAATTAAAACTGAGGCTCCTGAAATTTTGTTGTTTTTCAAATAGTTCAACACTTTTTGATTATCTTCAAAACACAATTCATTTTGCTTTTCACAAATTGAACAAAAAATTTCACCTACAAAAATCACTTTATCAAAATCTTGGGAACATGCAAATTCTTTTATTTGCTGGTGCTCAATTTCTGATGCTTCACCCAATTCCAGCATATCGCCGAGTATTGCAATTTTCTTCTTTGCTTTAATGATTCTAAAACTTTCAATTGCAGCTTTCATACTTGTTGGATTCGCATTATAGGCATCAAGTATTACTTTATTATTTATTGTTTCAACTATTTGTGAGCGATTGTTTTTTGGTTTATAATTTTCAATAGCTGATTTAATCATTTCTTCATCAACACCAAAATAATTGCCTATACAAATTGCAGCCAGTATATTATCAAAATTATATTTCCCGATAAGTTGAGATTGTATTTCCAATCCTTTCCATTTTAATTTAACAAATGGATTTAGTTCGTTTAGCTCAGCATAACAATCAGCAGATTGTGTTGAACCATATTTTACTTTTTTCAGCTTATCCGATAATTTTAATAGAAGCTCGTCATCGTTATTTACAAAAACAGTCCCATTTTTATTGATTGATTCATACAATTCATTTTTAGCTTTAACAACACCATCGAAGCTACCAAAACCTTCAAGATGAGCTTTTGCAATATTTGTAATAATTCCAAAATTCGGTTGAGCAATTTCACATAATTTTGATATTTCTCCTATGTGATTAGCACCCATTTCAACAACAACAATTTCCGAATCAATGGGAATTGATAGTATTGTTAAAGGCACTCCGATGTGGTTGTTTAGATTTCCTAAAGTTGAATGAGTTTTATATTTTT
>CAYLPA010000002.1:6342-51316 GCA_964385385.1 uncultured Saprospiraceae bacterium
GGCACTCCGATGTGGTTGTTTAGATTTCCTAAAGTTGAATGAGTTTTATATTTTTGACTTAAAACAACATTAATAAGTTCCTTTGTTGTTGTTTTTCCATTTGAGCCTGTAATAGCAATAAAAGATATGTCAAACTGTTGCCTGTAGAGTTTTGATAATTCCTGCAAACTATCCAGAACATTTTCAACAAGAATAAATTTATCTCCCTTTTTATATTCTTCTTCATCAACAATTGCAAAAGCAGCACCTTTTTCAATAGCCTGTTCGGCAAATTTATTTCCATTAAAATTGTCGCCTTTCAAAGCAAAAAAAATGCTATCTTTTTCTATCTTTCTCGAATCAATAGATATTTTTTTGTTCTGAATAAAAAGATTATAAATCTCCTTTGTATTATTCATTATATTAGTTTACAATTAATATAAAGTAAAATTAACAGAAATATTTTACAGTTGATTTTTATAAAAGTATATTTTTCAACAGAGCTATGTTATTAAAAGCATTGAAAATAATAAGTACTTAAAGTAAACTAAAGTACTTAGAGTGCCTAAAGTTATTGTATATCGGCAAAGAATTATAAATCAAGCGCTAATTCATTACAAAATATGTGAATTTAAGATAGTAGATAATCTTGATTATATATAATAATTACAACGGAATTGATTTTGAGAAAATATAATTAATTTTGAAAGAAGCGAATGAAATATTTCCTATTTTTTGTTTAATTAGAAGAAGAAAATTACTTTAAGTACTTTAGGCACTCTAAGTACTCTAGGCACTTTTAAACATAAAAACTATAAACACTTGTTTGATACAATGTATTAATTGTAAAATAAAAAACCCCGCCAAAAAATTAACGGGGTAAAAATTCTATGTTATTATTTTTAATATTTTCCTATCGGGCTTCCCACACGTGTCATAGCACATCTGAATCCGATACAATTTGATGCTTGATTTTCGTCAAGAAATCTTCTTGTTCCAGGTCCTAGCCAATATGCTCTGTCTTTCCATGAAGCACCTTTGTAAACTCTTGCTTTATCATTAATCATAGATGTTACACTATAATCATACATACTTTTAGAACCTTCATAATTTGACCTGTCTTCCCATGAAGGCGATATTGTTGATGTAAAATCTCCATCAAGGTAATTTATATTATCAGATTCGGTATAATTTCTTCTTTTCAGGTTTTCTTCAACATTAACATCTCTCATTTTCAACTGACCGGGTGTTCTCTCAATATAATTTGAAATTCCTTTAAGTAATACACCACCAATTGTAACATCTTCAGGAGCATTATCAATTTCATCAATTGCATCCATAATTTTTTGAGAAGCATCTTCGTAATTTCTTTCAACTTCGTCTTTAATTGCAAGATCAGTAAACTCTATAAGTTTAACAACTAATTGCATTTCTTTGTCGGTAACAATTCCACCACCTGTTGAAATTTTTTCGCTAAAAGAAACAAGATAATCTCTCAATCCGGTATAATCATAAACGATATAGTCTAATTTATCATCAGTCTGACCACTATTATTTTGAACCTGAGTTTGGAATTGATTTCCTCTAAAAGGTCTGAAATCGGTAAAATCTTCAAAAGAAAGAGGTCTGTAAACATCCATAACCCATTCGCTAACATTTCCACCCATATTATACAATCCGTAATCATTAGGCCAATAAGCATAAACAGGTGTTGAAATATCACCGGCATCATTTAAATTACCTGCAACACCCATATTATCACCACGTCCTCTTTTAAAATTCGCAACAAAGTCGCCATAATTTTTATTAGCATCAGTTCTTGTAATATGTCCATTCCAAGGATATAATCTTCTTTCAACAACTCTTTCATACAAAGTATTTCCAATTAATCCAAGAGAAGCAAATTCCCATTCAGCTTCAGTAGGAAGTCTGTATTTAGGTAATAAAATACCATCTTCCATTCTTGCTTTACGAGTTCCTGCTCCAGTAGGATTCATATCAATCAAATCGTTTCTTACAGCACCTTCATATTGACCTGCAAAATAAGCATCAGTATTAAAGTTTTCTTCATTTGCCTGATTAACATCAGATTTTAATATTCCGTATGAAATAAGAATTAATTCATTAACTCTATCGGTTCTCCAAGCACAATAATCTCTTGCCTGAACCCAGCTAATTCCAACAACAGGATAGTGGCGAAAAGCAGGATGACGCAAATAATAATCAACATATGGTTCGTTATATGCTAATTTATCACGCCAAACCAGTGTATCTGGTAAAGCTTTTTTATGGATTCTAGGAAAATCAACTCCATAAATTCTGTTTAGCCAATATAAATATTCTATATAGTCAAGATTTCTTACTTCGGTTTGATCCATATAGAAAGATGAAACAGTAACTTTTCGTGGAATATTATTCCAATCATATCTTACATCTTGTTCTGTTCTTCCCATAAGAAAAGTACCACCTTCAACAAGAACTAATCCGGGACCGGTTTCTTGTTCTTCATAAGGTACAACTTCAAAACCACCATTTTTTGGATTATTGTACTCCCATCCTGTAGTTTGAGATTGTTCTCCTCCACAGGCTGAAAGTATTATTACTACTGCTACCAGAAAAGTAATTTTGCTTAAAATTTTATAATATTTCATGACATTAAAATTTTATTATCATCAATTTTTAAATATATAACTAAAAAGAAGGGCAACTTATTTCCCTAACACGTCTTTTCTTTACAGGACAATTAAACATCATTGCAAAAGAAATCTCATGTGCTCCTCCGGATGCGCTTGCCAATTTAGAAACAGTTATATCATAAGTATATCCAAATTTAAATTTATCATATTGAAAGCCAAGTAAAACAATTAAAGCATCGGAGCCTTCAAAAAATTGTCTGTACCATAATCCAGCTATTATCGGTAATTTGTTAACATATAAACCATAATTCATCTGATGATATGGTCCTTGCATAAAGAAAGCAACATTTGGCGAAAGCACGGGGTCTTCAGGACGTCTGCGTCTTTTACCACGAGTTAACGGTATAATGCCTCCTGTATGGAATGTTAATTTCATAGGCAACGTACTGGCACTCCATAATCCTTCATCAGGTTGTGTTAAATGATGTACGGCAAAACCTATATAAAACTTTTCACTAAACCCAAGCATACCTGCTGAAAAATCAACTCCAGATTTAGATAAAGTAGGTATTTTGGGATTTTGGTCATAAACAAAACCCCATCGAGGATCTATTTGATTACCAAAAGTTAGTTTGCTACCATCAAGGCTTTTTTGAAAAAACGAACCCTGAAATCCGGCTTTAATAGCGAAAAACCGAGTAAGCTGAAGTTTATAAGAATAAATTAAACTTGCTGTATTTGATGTCAAAACACCTTCTCCAGCTCTGTCGGAAGTTACCAATACACCAAGTCCACCACTCAATGCGTCAAAATGCATATCAAAACCGGCATTATATGTAACATAAGCTCCGGATATTGCAGGCCATTGATTTCTGTAGTTCATTATCAAACGAGGACAAACCGCAGTTCCTGCAAAAGCAGGATTCAAATACATTGGGTTTGCATAAAATTGGGAAAAATGCGGATCCTGTGCTTTTAATAAGCCTCCGCTAAAAATTAATAATGTGGTTATTATGTAGATTATTGCCTTTTTTCTCATTATGGCTTTTTATAATAAAACAAAGCTGTTAGTTTTTTAAATTACAATATTACAAATAATTTTTTAATTAATAAATGTTTTAAATAAAAAAATTTAGTCTTATTATAACGTTAAACAAGCAAATTTATGTTTTATAATTGAATATCTAAAATTTTCTCACTAAAGATTTAAGCTTTTTTTATACTTATTTTTTATTGCTTGAGTTACATTTATTATTAGAAACTTTGATAATTTTTATTTAGAAAAAACTATTTGTTTGAAATTATTGCTATTAAAAAATAAATTTCTTTCTAAATAAATTATATTATTCATTAATTCAACAAAATTATTTTGCCCTTTTTTAGAGATTATGATTAGTTATTTTTTTAATGTTTGAAAACAAATAAAATATTTCAATTGCAATTTGCTTACACCTTTTATTATATACAATATCTGCTTCGGGGGTATTGTCTGAAATTTTTGGGTCTTCGTATGTCAGAGAAAATCTTTTGTCTGCTCCGGAAACAATAGGACAAGCTTCATCAGCATCAGAACATGTCATTATTGCAATGAAATTACTTTGTGGATTTTCTTTATCTGAGATTATTTTTGAAAATCCTTTAATTGGAATTTTATTGTACGCATAGTTAATATTATAAACTGGATTTTCTATTGATGCTGTTTTCTCAATTTCAAATCCTGCATTTTTTAATGCCATCAACGAACGCAGATTAAAACTTGTTACTTCAGTTCCGGCGGAAAAACAGTTTATATTCGGAATTTTATAATATTCTCTGACAGTTTGTGCCCAAATCTGAGCAAATTGACTTCTACTGGAATTATGAGTGCATATAAAAATTAAGTTTATTGGTAAATTAAATTTAATCTTATTCTTGATGTAATGGGAAATTTCTTTTATCTGAATTTTACGTTCATCTGAAATAACAAACTCTTCTGCAAGAAAACTATTAATATACTTTTCTACAGAAGAAATCACTTGCTGATATTTTTTTCCAGTTCGTTCTGAGTTCATAATTTATGTTTGAAAAAACTAATTAGTACTCTTGCATTTTTCCTTAATAACATCATAGATTTCAGTAAGACCAAGCTCATAAGCTTTTTGAAAATCTTTGCAAGCTTTTTGAGTTTCACCGGAATCATAATATGCTAATCCTCTCAGATACCATGCTCTTCCAGCGTTCGGACTAATCTCAATAATGTGATTATAATCTGCTAATGCTTTTTCATATTGAGTTAGTTTGTAATAAACAAGTCCACGATTAACTAATGAATTAATATCATTAGGTTTTAATTCGAGGTTTTTATTAAAGTCCTGAATAGCTTTTTGAAAATTATTGGCTTGAAATTCTAAATATCCTCGATAAAAATAAGCCTTTGAAAGAGTATCAATTTTTTCAATTGCTTTGGAATAAATATCTATCGCTCCTTTAGAATTTCCTGTTTTCATATAAACCATTCCAATATTCATATAACCATCAGGAATATCAGGATTTAGTTTTATTGATTCCTGAAAATCGGAAACTCCTCCCTGAAAATCTTGCCTGGCAATTCTGTCCATACCCCGCATATTATAAGCGAAAGTATAATTAGGATAATTTCCAATGACATCTGTCCAAAGTGTAGAGCTATTTTCCCATATTTTAACTCTTATATTTGTGCTTATTCCAAGAACAATCAGATAAATAATTAAAACAACAATGTAAGTAGTTTTGCGGTTTTTAAACTTGTTGCCAAAGTAAACAAATGCCCATGCAATCATTATAAAAATTCCGATTGAAGGAATATAGGAATAACGGTCTGCCATCAAGTAATTACCTTGAGGGATATCAAACAACTTTACCAATAATGCTATGTTTAATACAAAAAAAGCCAGTCCAAAAGCAAATTCCTTTTGTTTTTTTCTGATGAGAATAATTATTAGAACTACAACTCCTATTACAAATGCAGGACTAATATATTGAATAATGCTTATGCCTTTTCCAATGTCATCGGGATAAGGATAAAATACTGATAAATTGAAAGGAGCTATAGTTTTTAAAATGTATTGAGTGAAACCAAAACTTGATAAAAATATTTTATCAATGAAAGAGTAAGAAAGAATATTGCTCTCAAATGCTAAACTTTGAGCCAGAGATGCAATTATTACAAATGCTACACTTATTACGAAAAAGGGTAGTTTCAAAAATAACAATTTTGGATTGAAAAGTTTTTTGTCAACAAAATATTCTATAATAAATAAAGTAAAGAAAAGTGAAATAGCAGTTGCTTTAGATAAAACAGCAAATAAAAAAAGCAATAATGAATACAAATAATATTTATTTTTCTCAAGCTGAAGAAATTTCACATAATTAAAAAGCGATGTAAGAAAAAACAATGCAAAAAGAAGGTTTTTCCTTTCGGAGGCCCATGCAACTGATTCTACGTTTATAGGATGAATTGCAAAAAGCAAGGCAGCAATAATAGCAATTTCGTTTTTCCTAAAAAGTTTCTTTAATAAAAGAAAAACAAAGAAAACATTTAGCAGATGCAAAAGAATGTTTACAAAGTGAAAAATATTTGCTTTGAGTTCATAAATTTTAAAATTATGAGGAAGCGAAAGGCTGCTAAACTTATAGTCTATAGCCAAAGATAGCTGAGAAAGCGGATGATAATGTCCATCGAAATAAGTAGTAAACCATGTTTTAATATTTTGTGCAGAAATGTCTTTTATAGCTTCATTTTGCAGGATATATCTTTCATCATCAAAGTTTACAAAGCCATTTTTTATTACTGAAAAATATATAATAAAAGTAATGACAAGAATAAAAACCAGCCAAAGTTTATAATTGTCAGCTTTGGTTTTTGCGTCAGGAATTTGTCTTTTTTTTGATGATTTAATATCTATCGACTTTTTCTTTACTTCTTTTTTCTTCGACATGAAAAGGATTTTTTAGAGAGAATAAAAATATAAAAAATTATAAATAAGAAAACATTAATTTTATAAATCACATTATATTTTTTGTTTAACATACAATAAATTCATTCTTTTTTTGTTAGTTTTGAAACTATCTTAAATAGCTTTTTTACAATTAAAAAATCAAAATAATAAATAATGAAATTTAAAGTATTTTATTTTTTTGTATTATTATTTCTCACCTTAATTACTTCAACATTTGCACAACGCAGTTCAAATAGTAAAACCTTACGATGGACAGGTGTTAAGTCCGAGAAAATTTCTGAAACAGAATATTTAAAAATGTTATCTTTTGATGGGGCGGTTTATGATTACGAGACCAAATATTTACCGCTTTATTTTGAAAGATTTAAAATAGTTTCACAAAATTCTACTGTAAATGTAATTCTAACGAATAAAGTTTTTAAAGAATTTGATAGTAAAACCATAAATCAAATAAAAGATTTAGACCTAATAAAAAATGATATTGTAGTTAAAACATCAATTTCTGTTGAGAGAAAAATTCCTTATGCAACATTTTCATTTGTTCCAATAAGAAAAAACCCTTTGAGCTGGAAATATGAAAAATTAATTTCTTTTGAAACTCAAATTAAAATAACAGCTTCCAAAGAAAAAAAAGATTTAGCTGGACTTAAGACTTATGCTAAAAATTCAGTTCTATCAAGCGGAGATTGGTATAAAATTTCAACACCAAATTCCGGCATTCATAAAATCTCCTACAACGAACTTCAAGCTATGGGAATAAATGCTTCCTCAATAAATCCAAAAAACATAAGAATCTATGGAAATGGTGGTGGCGCACTTCCTGAGAATAACTCAGAATTTCGTTATGATGACCTTCAGGAAAATGCAATTTATGTTGCTGGCGAAAGTGACGCAAGTTTTGACTCAGGTGATTACATTTTGTTTTACGCCCAAGGACCAAACACATGGAAATATAATTCCGCTTCAAAAATATTTAATCATTATACAAATAGTTATTCCGACAATGCTTACTATTTTATAAATACAGATATCGGGCAGGGAAAAAGAATTTCAATAGAACCTTCTTCAACTTTAGCTTCTAATAAATCTGTTGACAAATTTAATGCTCGTGCATTTTATGAAAAGGATTTATTAAATTTAATTAAATCCGGTAGAGTATGGTACGGAGAGAAATTTGACATAATAAGAACATATAATAATAAATTCTCGTTTCCAAACATAGTACCAACATCAAGAGTTCATTTGAAAGTAGATGTCGCTGCCCGTTCAGTTTCAAGTACAAATAATACTTTTTCTACTGTTGCTAACGGAAATACTTTAATTTCTTCGGTTTCATCTGTGGGGACATCCTATAATTCAGACTTTGCAAAATCTTCATCAGATACAATGAGTTTCACTACTTCAAATTCAAATATTGATGTTTCGATAACTTTCAATAACACATCATCCAGTGCAACTGGCTGGTTAGATTATTTTGAATTAAATACCGCAAGATATTTAAAAATGCAAGAGAATCACATGGCTTTCAGAAATATTGCTTCAGTAGGCCTTGGAAATATTACCAAATTCTCAATATCAAATGCAAATTCTTCCTTAAAAATTTGGGATGTAACAAATCACATAGAACCAAAACTTATTGAAACAACAATTAGCGGTACAATTTTGACTTTTAAAGTTTCTACTGACAGCCTGCGAGAATTTGTAGCACACAATGGCAATTATTATTATTCAACTAGTTTTATTGAAAAAGTTACTAATCAAAATTTACATGGATTAGGACAAACAGATATGATAATTGTTTCTCATCCTGAATTTGTTAGCCAAGCAAATCGGCTTGCAAACATTCATATCAATAATGACGGGCTATCTGTTGTTGTGGTTGAACCAAAACAAATTTACAATGAGTTCTCTTCGGGAGGGCAGGATATAACAGCTATTAGAGATTTTGTAAAAATGTTTTATGACAATGCAGGTTTAAAACAAAATAATATGCCAAAATATTTACTTCTTTTCGGCGATGGCTCTTATGACAATAAAAACAGGCTCAACAATAATACTAATTATATTCCCACTTTTCAAACTTCTCAATCCTTACATCCCGCATTTTCTTATTTAACAGATGATTATTATGGACTGTTAGATGAAAATGAAGGAGCCGGAGCCGGCGGAAATCTTGATATCGGTATTGGACGTTTTCCTGTTAAAACTGCCGAAGAAGCTAAAAACATGGTTGATAAAATTGTTCGTTACACAAGCAACTCAAAAATTCAAAACACCAGTTGTAATAATTTCACAAATGCTATTTCTAACCTCGGCGACTGGCGAAACATCATCTGTTTTATTGCAGACGATGAAGAAGGTAATCAGCATTTGTATCAAGCAGACCAATTAGCAACAATGATTGATACATCATATAAAGATTATAATGTTGACAAAATTTATTTTGATGCATATACACAAATATCTACTCCGGGAGGACAACAATATCCCGAAGCAAAAGATGCCATTAATAAACGTGTTGAAAAAGGTGCTCTAATAATAAATTATACTGGTCATGGTGGTGAAATAGGCTGGGCACATGAAAGAGTTCTTGAAATCCCTGATATTAACAATTGGAACAATAAAAATAATATGCCCGTTTTTGTTACTGCAACTTGTGAATTTAGCAGATTTGATGACCCCGCAAGAACATCGGCTGGTGAACTTGTTTTCTTAAATCCTGATGGCGGTGCAATTTCTATGTTTACTACTTCAAGACTTACTTATTCTACTTACAACTTTACCATTAATAAATGTTTTTATAATAATGTTTTTAAAAAAAATAATAATGAGTATTATAAAATGGGTGATATTATCAGAAATGCAAAAGTTCAAAGTGGTTCTTTTTCACAAAACAGAAATTTTGTTCTTTTAGGCGACCCTGCATTAGTGCTTGCATATCCTGAACTCAATGCTTTAACTACAAAGATAAATAATGTTAGCGTTACTAATATTTCTGTTCCTGACACATTAAAAGCATTATCAAAAGTTGAAATCAGCGGAATTATTGAAGATGAAAACGGAGTTCAAAAAACAAATTTTAATGGAACTATTTATCCAACGGTTTTTGATAAAGCTGCAACATACACAACTAAAGCAAATGACGTTACAAGTAGCAAAGTAAATTTTAAATTACGAAATAATATTCTTTACAAAGGTAAAGCTAGTATAAAAAATGGTGAATTTACATTTTCGTTTGTTGTTCCTAAGGACATAGCGTATCAATATGGTTATGGGAAAATCAGCTACTATGCCGAAAATGGTGTAACCGATGCTAATGGCTATTTCGAAAATATCATTATTGGAGGTTCATCTGATAATCCGGTTATTGATAATAGCGGTCCTAATATTGAACTTTTTTTGAATGACGAAAAATTTGTTTTTGGTGGTATTACTGACGAAAATCCTTTGTTATTATCATTTGTTGCTGATTCAAATGGAATTAACACTGTTGGAAATGGCATTGGGCATGATATTATTGCTATTCTTGATGAAAACACTGAAAAATCTATTGTTTTAAACGATTACTATGAAGCAGATTTAGATAGCTACAAAAAGGGAACAATTCGTTATCCATTTTCAGAATTAAGCGAAGGCACACACACACTAAAATTAAAAGTCTGGGATGTTTTAAATAATTCAACCGAAACAAACACCGAATTTGTTGTTGCAGAATCAGCCGAACTGGCATTAAGCCACGTATTAAACTATCCAAATCCCTTTACAACTAGAACATTATTTTATTTTGAACATAATCATCCTTGCTGTAATCTTGATGTCCAAATACAAATTTTCACTATTTCGGGACGACTAATTAAAACTATTAACACTATTGTTCAAACAAATGGATTTAGAGCCGAGCCAATTCACTGGGACGGAAAAGATGACTTTGGTGACAAAATCGGAATTGGAGTTTATATTTATAAATTAAGAGTAAAAACGCAAGATGATTCCTATTCCGAAAAAATTGAGAAACTGGTAATATTAAAATAAAAGCAACAAAGTTATTGCTATTTAGTATAAAATATTCTTATATTGCACAAGTTATTTTTTTTAAAAATTTTTCATATATACAATATTTAAAGAATAATTCGTTATTTTTGTATTCTAAATTGAATAACAATTAATTTACAAATGAATAAGAAAAACATAATTTTAGCCATTCTGTTGATATTTGGCATGCAAAGTTTTTCTCAAAATTATAATCAAACTTTGGGACAAACTACTGATGATGTAAATACGATAACTACTTCAGTACCATTTTTAATGATAGCTCCTGATGCCAGAGCCGGCTCTATGGGAGATGCTGGTGTATCTTCATCACCAGATGCAAATTCGCAACACTGGAATCCTGCAAAATATGCATTTATTGAAGATGATATGGGATTTGCTGTTTCTTACAGCCCATGGCTACGTTCTTTAGTAAACGACATTTATTTGGCATATTTATCCGGCTATAAAAGAATAGACCGCAATCAAACAATTTCGGCTTCACTTTTGTTTTTCTCTCTCGGTGAAATTAATTTCACCAACAAAATAGGCGAATCAATTGGTTCTTTCAGTCCTAATGAATTTGCCGTTGACCTTGCTTATTCTCGAAAATTTTCAGACAATTTCTCTGGAGCTGTTGCTTTAAGATATATCTATTCAAACTTAACAGGTGGAATTTTTGTTGGAGGTATTGAATCAAAACCCGGACAAACAATTGCCGCCGATATTTCAGTTTATTATCAAAAAGAATATGATTTAGGAGCCGAAGATGCTTTATTTGCTTTTGGTGCAAATATTTCTAATATAGGAAATAAAATTTCTTATACCGAAACAACAGAACGTGATTTTATTCCAATCAATTTTCGTTTAGGTCCATCATTTACAATTAACCTTGATAAATATAATTCTTTAGCTTTGATGGTTGATGTCAACAAACTTTTAGTTCCAACACCTCCTATTTATAAACAAGATGATTCAACAGGTCAATATATTGTAGGAGACGATGGCAAATATGAAATAGCAGAAGGACAAGACCCAGATCGTTCAGTTGTTAGCGGAATGTTTGGTTCGTTTAGTGATGCTCCCGGTGGATTTAATGAAGAATTTCACGAATTAGCTTTTTCTGTTGGCCTTGAATATTGGTACGACAAACAATTTGCTATAAGAGCAGGATACTTTCATGAACACGAACTTAAAGGTAATAGAAAATATTTAACTCTTGGAGCAGGATTAAAATATAATGTTTTTGGTTTGGACTTTGCTTATTTAATTCCAGCTACCAAAGATGTTAAAAGCCCTCTTGAAAATACACTTCGTTTCACATTATTATTTGATTTTGCAGCTTTCAAAGAACAAAACAAAAAACCATCAGTTAAATAATGAAAACCAGAGTTGGTTTAGGTTCCGATATTCATAAACTTGAAAAAGGCAAATCTTTTTCCATTGGCGGTATAAAAATTCCACACGATAAAGGAGCAGTTGGTCATTCCGATGCTGATGTTCTTATTCATGCAATTTGTGATGCACTTCTTGGAGCAGCAAATCTTAGAGATATAGGATTTCATTTCCCCGACACTTCCAGTGAATTAAAAAATATTGACAGTAAAATTTTATTGAAAAAAGTTGCAAAGCTCTTAAAAGATAAAGGATACAGAATCATTAATATTGACTCAATAATAAATCTCCAAAAACCAAAAATCTCTACTTACATTCCCGATATGCAAAAAGTCCTTTCTCTAACTATGGGAATTAAAGAAAATGATATTTCAATAAAAGCAAAAACTTCAGAAAATTTGGGATTTATTGGAAGAGAAGAAGGAGTTTCGGCACAAGCAGTTGCTTTGATTGCAAGCAATGATTAATCTCTTTTTATTTTAAAGCAATTTTTTAACAGTTGAATAAATTCCATCAACATCAAATCCACATTCTTTATAAAGCTCGTCATTAGTTCCCTGTTCAACTATTCTATCGGGGATGCCAAGTTTTTTTACTTTAATATTATAGTTGTTTTCAGAAATAAAATCAACTATCGCACTACCCATCCCGCCAATAATAGTACCGTCTTCAATGGTAATAACATTTTGATACTTTTTACAAACTTTATGTAAAATTTCTTCATCTAAAGGTTTCAGAAATCGTAAGTCAACGTGACCAATATTAATTCCTTCTTCTTTAAGTTTGTTACATACTTCAACAGCAAAATTTCCAACATGTCCGATTGTTATTAAAACAATTTTTTCTCCTTCTTCGATAATTCTTGATTTTCCAACTTCAATTTTTTCAAAAGGTTTTTTCCATTCTTTCAACACTCCCCTACCTTTAGGATAGCGTATTGCAAAAGGTCCTAAACCATCAAATTGAGCTGTAAACATTAGATTTCGCAACTCCACTTCGTTCATTGGTGAGGCAATAGTCATATTTGGAATACATCTTAAATAAGCAAGGTCGAAAGCTCCATGGTGAGTAGCACCATCTTCGCCAACTAAACCACCTCTGTCAAGGCAAAATACTATGTTTAAATTTTGTAAGGCAACATCATGAATTAATTGGTCATAAGCTCTTTGCATAAATGTTGAATAAATATTGCAAAAAGGTATCATCCCCTGAGAAGCAAGCCCGGCAGAATAAGTAACAGCATGTTGTTCGGCAATACCAACATCAAATGTTCTTTCAGGCATCTTTTCCATCATAATATTAAGTGAACAACCGGTAGGCATTGCAGGAGTTACGCCAACAATTTTTTTGTTTTGTTCAGCAAGTTCTAAAATAGTTTCTCCAAAAACAATTTGGTATTTTGAAGGCTTCCCATTGGTTTCAGGATTTACTATAATCTTTCCTGTTTTAGCATCAAATGTTCCGGGAGCATGATATTTTGTTTGGTTTTTTTCAGCTTTTCTTAATCCTTTTCCTTTGATGGTTTTAACATGAAGAAATTTAGGACCAGGCAATCGTGAAATATCTTTTAAAACCCTTGATAATCTAACTACATCATGCCCATCAACCGGTCCGAAATATCTAAAATTCAATGACTCAAAATAATCACTTTCGTTTAATACAGATGATTTTAAAGCTTTATCCATAGTTTGCAAAACAGCTCTTGGAAAGGGCCATCTTTTTCCGAATATCCCAAGAAAGTGCCATGTTCTTGTTTTTATTCTATTATATGTTTTCGATGTAACAACATCAATAAGAAAATCTTTAAAATTTCCTACGTTTTTATCAATAGAAATATTGTTATCGTTTAAAATAACAATCAGATTTGCATTAGAAACTCCTGCATTATTTAATCCCTCATAAGCAAGTCCGGCAGTCATAGCACCATCTCCAATAACAGCAATATGCTGGCGGTTTTTTTCGCCTTTTAATTTTGAAGCTATAGCCATGCCAAGAGCAGCAGAAACAGATGTTGATGAATGCCCCACACCAAAAGCATCGTATTCACTTTCAGAAATTTTAGGAAATCCACTTATACCTTTATATTTACGATTTGTATGAAAAACATCTTTTCTGCCGGTAAGTATTTTATGAGCGTATGCCTGATGACCAACATCCCAAACAAGTTTATCGTAAGGAGTATTAAAAGCATAGTGAAGAGCAACAGCCATTTCAACTGTTCCAAGGCTTGCTCCGAGATGACCCGGATTTTTCGAAATTTCATCTATAATAAAATGACGTAGTTCCTTACAAAGCTTCGGTAAATCTGACTCACTTAATTTTTTAAGGTCGTCCGGACTATTTATTTTTTTTAATATTTCTCCTTGCTCAACTTGCATTATGAATTAAACCTATAATGAAATACTTTATTGTAAAATTAAGTTTTTTTAACAACAATTTACTCAAATTTCAAGACAAACTCTAATTATGATTTTGTTATTATCTCCAATGTATCTTGTGCTATTACCAGTTCTTCATCTGTTGGAACAACTATCACTTTAACTTTAGAATTTTCTTTACTTAAAACAATTTCCTCTCCTCTTGAACCTTTATTCTTTTCTGAATCAAATTCAAGTCCTAAATATTCAAAATTTTTGCTTATTCCTTCTCTTGTTGAATCAGCATTTTCACCAATCCCTCCTGTAAACACAATAATATCAACACCTCCCATAACAGCGGCATAAGCACCAATATACTTTCTAATTCTATAATTATAAATTTCAAGAGCTAATTTAGCTCTTTTATTTCCATTAGCTGCTGCTGCTTCAACTTCACGCATATCAGAAGAAACTCCGGAAACTCCAAGTACACCACTATGTTTGTTGATTAAAGTATTGGCAGCAGCAAATCCGATATTTTCTTTTTCCATAATAAATGTTAGAACTCCTAAGTCAAGGTCTCCACAACGCGTTCCCATCATTAAACCTTCGACAGGAGTTAAACCCATAGATGTATCCACTGATATTCCATCTTTAATTGCAGCAATGGAAGCTCCGTTGCCAAGATGACAAGTAATAATTTTTTGTTTAAAATAATCAACATCAAAAATTTCACAAGCACGTTTCGAAACATATCTATGGCTGGTTCCATGGAATCCATATCGTCTTATACCGTATTTTTCATATAGAGAATATGGAATTGCATACATGTAGGCATATTCAGGCATTGTTTGATGGAATGCTGTATCGAAAGCACTAACTTGATGAACATCAGGTAAAAGTCTCTTCATAGCATAAATTCCATTCAAGTTTGGTGGGTTATGTAGTGGAGCTAGACCAAAATATTTTTTTATTTTATTAATAACAGCATCTGTTATTCTAACACTGGTATTAAATTCTTCACCTCCATGAACAACTCTATGACCAACTGCATCAATTTCATTAATATCTTTAATACAACCATGTTCTTTGCTAACTAAAACACCCAATACATATTCAATTCCAATCTGATGGTCAACAATTTCACCAGTTAGCTTAACTTTATCACCATCAAATCTTGTATTTTTAAGGAATGAACCTTTTATTCCAATTTTTTCAATTATTCCTTTAGCCAAAACCTCTTTTGATGTCATTTCAAAGAGCTGATATTTTATAGATGAACTTCCACAGTTCAGAACTAATATTTTCATATATTTTATTTTTAAAATTATGACACTTAAACCAATAAGTGCTTTTTTTAATAATTAATTACATTTTTTTTCCTTTATCGTCATATTTATAGAAACCTGCTTTTGTTGCTATTCCGAGTTGATTTTCATTTATCATTTTTTCAATCAAGGGAGAGGGTTTATATTTCAAATCCCCAAAACCATCATAAATATTATTAGCCCATCTTAACAATTTATCTAATCCAATTTTATCAGCCATTTCAAATGGTCCTAAAAACATACCCATACCAAATCTCATTGTTTTGTCAATATCTTCAATTCTACCAACACCTTCATTAAGAATATTACAAGCTTCATTAATAATTGAAACAAAAAGGCGAACACTAATAAGCCCGGTTGATTCTTTAACAGGAATAACAATTTTATTGAGTAATTCAACAAACTTAATTGCATTTTTGTATGTTGATTCATTAGTGTGAAGTCCTTTGACAACCTCAACAATTGAAGCTTCGGGTGCTGATATTGTAATATGCAAATTAACACATCTTTCGGGATGATGAAGTTCAGATGCAAGTTCTGAGACTTTTAATGTTGAAGTATTAGTTGCAATAATAGTATCCTTTTCAACAGCTTTTTCTATTTTTTTTAACACATCTTTACGAACAGCAAGAAAATTATTAGATGATTCAACTTTAAATGCCTCTATAACAATACTACAACCATTCAAAGCATTAAAGTCAGTACTCCCTTTAATTCTAGACAATATTGCTCTTTTTTCACCCTGCGTTATACTCCAGCGATTAATAATTTCATCAAGTTCAGCAGACATATCATCTATAAAATTATTTATTTTCTCCTCTGATGTCTCAATAAAAATAACGTCAATGCCACGTCTGCTCACCATTTGAGCAATTTGGCATCCTACTGCTCCACCTCCACATATACCAACTTTTGAAAAAAGTGATGAAGAGCCATTCATACTACTTAATCCATAATTTTCAATGGGCTCAATATTTTCTTTCATATTCTTTTTTTTTATATTAAATTCCGTTTATTTTTTCTGTAATTAATTATATTATGATAACAACATTGTTAATTTTTTTTCATGAAATAAATTAAGGGTTTTCATTTTAACTAGAATCATTTTATTTCATTCCCTGTGCTTGATTAACTGTAATTGCAACAAGGTTAACAATATCGCTTACTGAACAACCTCTGGAAAGGTCATTGATAGGTGCTGCCATTCCTTGTAAAACAGGGCCAACTGCTTCGGCACCTGCCATTCTTTGAACTAACTTATATGCAATATTTCCAACTTCAAGATTTGGAAAAACTAAAACATTTGCTTTTCCGGCAATTTTACTATCAGGAGCTTTTTTAATACCAATAGCTTCAATAATTGCAGCATCAGCCTGAAGTTCTCCATCAATTTGAAGATTTGGTTCCATTTCTTTGGCAATTTTTGTTGCATTTACTACTTTGTCAACCATCTCGTGTTTTGCACTTCCTTTAGTTGAAAAACTAAGCATTGCCACTCTTGGTTCCATTCCACCAATTGATTTAGCTGTATTTGCAGTACAAATTGCAATTTGTGCTAATTCTTTTTCGCTTGGGTCAGGATGAACTGCACAATCGGCAAATACAATTACTCCATCGTCGCCAAATTTTTTATTATCTAAAATCATAAAAAAGGCTCCTGAAACAACACTTATTCCTGGGAGAGTTTTTACAATTTGAAAAGCAGGGCGTAAAACATTACCAGTTGAATTATCAGCTCCGGCAACTTCTCCGTCAGCATCTCCATTTTTAATCAATAAAGTAGCCAAATAAAGAGGATTTTCCACTAGTTTCAAAGCATCTTCTTTAGTTACTCCTTTACCTTTTCTGATTTCAAATAAAAGATTTGCATAAAAATCTTTCTTTTCATGATTTACAGGGTCAATTATAGTTGCTTTATTAATATTTTTCAAGTTCCACTTTGTAGCGAGATTATTAATTTTCTCGACATTTCCCAATAAAATAATTTTAGCGATATTTTCCTCAAGGATTATATTTGCAGCTTTTAATGTTCGCTCCTCTGTTCCTTCAGGCAAAACAATACGTTTATTATAATTTTTTGCATTGTTTCGAATAGTTTCCAGTAATGTCATTCGGTGTTAATTTTAAATATAGGTAATTTTTCGGCTAAATTAGTAAAATTTCTTTTGAATTTATTAAGATTTAATCTTTAAAAATTATAAATTATTTAATGAAAAAAAGTAAAGAAAATCAGAACATAAAAAATCAAGGTTTTCCTTGAGTCAATTTTATTTGAACTAATAAATCATTGTTTTTTACCATTACACAAAATAATTATAAATTTGCAGAAATAAAAATGACATTTGAACGAAAAATATATTAAAAAAGGTAAGGATGAATATTCCAATTACCTGTATATTTTTCGGCAATTTTATTTGTAAATTGTAAAATGAAATTAATAAGCACTGGATGTTTAGCGAAACAAATGAATGGAAATCCAAAATAAAAGCCGACTCTACCGAATGGCTGTTGGAAAAAAATAATCCTTCGATTAGGTATTTTACTTTATGTAATATATTTGAACAAAAAATTAGTAATCCTGAAATACAAAAATTAAAAGATGAAATTATGGTAACAGGGATTGTTCCCATAATCTTGGATAAACAAAGCAATGAAGGGTGCTGGTGTATTCCTGAAAATTTTTATGTTAAATCAAAATACAAAGGCACTGTTTGGCAGATAATAATTTTAGCTGAACTCGGTGCAAATGGAAATGATAAACGCATTAAAAAAGCATACGAATTTATTTTGAAATATTCTCAGGACAGAAAAAGTGGTGGATTTTGCTACAGGGGAAATAAAAATCTTGGTGGAAATTCAGACTGTATTTTACCCTGCCTAACAGCCAATATGGTTTGGAGCTTAATAAGATTTGGATATTTGGAAGACCCCCGAGTTCAACATGGAATTGACTGGCTCATAAAATATCAACGATTTGATGACGGAATAGAAAATGCTCCCAAAGGATGGTTTTACGATAAATTTGAAGTATGCTGGGGAAAACATACTTGCCACATGGGAGTTGTTAAAACACTTAAAGCACTTGCAGAAATCCCCATTAATAAAAGGTCTGATGAAGTTAAGAAAACTATAGAAAAAGGAGCGGAATTTATTCTCAAACATCACATTCATAAAAGAAGCCATAACTTGAATCAAATTTCAAAACCCGAATGGCTACAATTTGGTTTTCCTCTGTTATGGAATACTGATGTTTTGGAAATTTTAGGAATACTTTCAAAACTTGCTTACAAAGACAAACGAATGCAGGAAGCTATGAATCTTCTAATATCAAAACAAAATAATGAAGGCAAATGGATATCAGAAACAAAATTTCATGGTCGTTTTATTGTAAATCTTGAAAAGAAAAACAAAGCAAGTAAATGGGTAACTTTAAATGCTTTGAAGGTATTGAAAGATTATTATGTGTGAAAAAACATAAAGTATAACTTCATATTTGAGACAAATTGTTTTCAGCATTACATCGTCCTAATTATTGTATGCTATTCTTCACCTTCCTTTGCCAATTAGCCATTTTTGAAAGTTATCAAATCCTTTAGATGTTGGCTGAAAAGACTGTACCCTTGCTTTTGGCCAAATACGTATTGCAGCATCCTTTCTAGAACACACATCAATAATTGCAACGTCAATGATGTTCTGCCCTTCCTTGGTAAGGTGTGCCAATACAGCCTGATCGTAGTCATTAAACGCAAAGCCAAATACGACAATACGGGATGCACGTCTAAGTATCGTAGAAGATATCATCCATTGGTACTGCAATCCTATTGGCACCTTCTTTTCAGTAGTTGGCGCCAATATAAGTGCCTCACCACTAAGCCCCCTACGTCCATCTGTGTATTTGCTGTTCGCATCCCATGAAATACTTCCATGAAGCTTAGCAACGGGAAGTAATCCACTCAGTACGATAGGATTCCGCCACTGCGAAACAGGATATGGACCTCGTCCATGAATTACCTCATTACATTTACCATAGTTGAAGCCTTTGGTACCAAGTGCGTATTCCACAAGTAGGTCATAGTTAAGTGTAATGATGCCACATAACTTACTCCCGCACTGCATAATGAATTTTTGTACATCTCGAATCCCAGGTCTGTCCCATTTTCTATTCTCGTCAATCATTAGGACATGTCGTCTAACCCTACCAGCATGCCATTCTTGCCATATATATGGTTCGGACAGCCGCCTCACGACGTACCAAACAACATCTTTCTTACTGCGAACATCCTCGCATAACAAGACATCTGCAATGAACTGCTCTGCTATTCCAGTTGGATTCCTTTTGTTCCAATCCTGTTTGAGTTTTGTCAGTCGTTCAAGTCTGTTTTGCTCTCTAATCCCGAAAGGATCTACCGCGAAATCAAACAACTGAGACCCCAAAGGGAGGTCCGCTGCCCATTTTGAAAATCCAGCACCAAGTAAGAGGGTAAGCTTCTTAGTTTCCTCCATCTAATACATTATTATACTGTAAATATCTATATAAAATGTCAAAAATGTAAGAAAAATTTCACATATTTTATTTTGAATTTTTTTATTCCCCAAGCATTTGTTTAACAATCATAGATACTATTTTATTATCAGCTTTTCCGGCAACTTTTTTTACAG
This sequence comes from uncultured Saprospiraceae bacterium, assembly GCA_964385385.1. Classification (GTDB taxonomy): domain Bacteria; phylum Bacteroidota; class Bacteroidia; order Bacteroidales; family CAYLPA01; genus CAYLPA01. The sequence goes on from CAYLPA010000002.1 coordinate 26,703, forward strand.
TAGCTCCCATAACTCTGCCCATATCTTTAATACTTTCAGCTCCTGTTTCAGCAATAATTGTTTCTACAATTTTTTTTATTTCATCTTCGCTCATTTGCTCGGGAAGATATTTTTTAATAATCTCTGCTTGATAAGTTTCAACTTCAGCTAAATCATCACGATTTTGGCTAACAAAAATTCCTGCTGATTCTTTCCGTTGCTTCACAAGTCTCTGAAGTATTTTTAGTTCAACTTCTTCAGTGATAACACCATCCTTGCTATTTTTTCCTGTTTTTTCAATCAATAAAGCCGATTTTATTGCTCTTAATGCTTCAAGTTTCTTTTTGTCTTTAGCCAACATAGCTGACTTTATATCTTTATTTATTATCAATTCTAAACTCATATAAAATATATTTTGAATTATTAAATCACAAAAATAAACAAAAAAAACCTTGATAAGAGAAAACCCTTATCAAGGTAAAAAATAAAAAAAAATACTTATTAATCTACATTATCATGCAAATACGAATTATTAGATTTTATACCCATGTTCACATCATCATCATCGGTCAAAGTATATCTGGAAATTTCAGATTCTGATGATGATGGAGTATCAGAAAGTTCAACTTTACGTCTTATATAAGCAGGTTTGTTTTCGGCTTCAGCTAAACCTTCGGGTGTTTTAAGATTAATACTAAGTTCTTTTAACTTCTGAATTCTTTCCTTGGACTTCTGTATAAAATCATTATCATTTACCAATTCTTTTGTTTTATCCTGAATAAATTTATTAAAATGCTCTTCATTTTGTTTATCATTAGTTGAAGTTTCACTCTTTTTAATCAAAACAGGTTCATCAGAAACAGTTTCTGATTCCTGTAAAGTGTTTTCAACAGGTTGATGGATTTTAAAAGCAATTGAGTCTTGTAATTCTTCTACAGGACTTTCATCAGCTTCAATTTCTAATTCTACGGCAGAATTCTTTTCAATAATCATATCATCGTAGAATTTTTCAACTTCTTCTTTAGGGCTAATTTCTTCAGGAATATCATCAAGAACATGAATAATTTTTTCTCTTTTTCGACCCTCAGTATCAGAAATAAGTTCATCATTTGTTTTAAAGCCTGTAGCAACAAGAGTAATACTGATATTATCTTCTAAAGATTCATCGATTCCAGAACCCCAAATTATTTCGGCAGTTGAACCAGTTTCATATTGAATAAAGTCTGTGATTTCAGAAACTTCATCCATATTAATTTCATCATTTCCAGAAGCGATATATAATAAAATATCGTTTGCTCCCTTAATATTATTATCGTTAAGTAATGGAGAAGAAAGAGCCATTTCAATAGCTTTTCTAGCTCTGTTTTCACCACTTGCCATTCCTGAGCCCATCAAAGCTGCCCCACTATCTTTCATAACAGTATTAACATCTTTAAAGTCAACGTTAATCTTTCCTGCAACAGTAATAATTTCAGCAATTCCTTTAGCAGCAACAGTAAGAACATCATCTGCTTTTTGAAAAGCTTCAGTAAGTTTCAAATTTCCATAGAGTTCTCTTAGCCTGTCATTACAAATTAATAGAAGAGTGTCAACATTTTCTCTTAAATCTCTAATTCCTTCCGAAGCTTGCAACCTTCTTTTATTTCCTTCAAAAGAAAAAGGAAGAGTTACGATAGCAACGGTTAATATTCCCATTTCTTTAGCTAATGATGCAATCACTGGTGCTCCACCTGTTCCGGTTCCGCCTCCCATGCCAGCAGTAATAAAAACCATCTTGGTGTTTTTTTCCAGTATTAATTTAATTTCTTCAATACTTTCAATTGCTGCATCTTTACCAATAGAAGGGATTGAACCTGCTCCCATACCTTCGGTTAAACTAATTCCAATTTGAATTTTATTTGGAATCGGACTTAAATCCAATGCTTGCGCATCAGTATTAACAACGATAAAATCAACTCCTGTAATACCTTGATTATACATGTGGTTAACGGCATTACTACCACCACCGCCAACTCCTATTACTTTAATTATTGAAGACTGGTCCTTAGGTGCATCAAATTTTATCATTTTCTTATTTTTAATTTTTATTAAAATTATTATTATAAGTAATATTTAATGGTGTATTTCGCAAATTTTTATCAACATAAAAAAAAGGCTAATTGTTAATAAATATCTATATATCCTTGAATTCTATTCAAACTATTTTCTATTAAACCTGATATTAATTTATTCCTTCATCATCAAAAAATTTCCCTAAAATGCTTTTGAAAAATGTTCCTTTTGTTTTTTCAGAATGGTCTTGAATTTTACTAGTTTTTCCTTTTTCTACATTTTCCAATCCTTTAATAACAAGTCCAATACCAGTTGCATATAAAGGGCTTGTAATTTCTTCGGGGACATTACTTGCAAGATGTTCATTAGGATAACCGATACGAGTATCCATGCCTGTTATAAATTCTGTTAATTGGGCAACTTGTTTTAATTGAGCACCACCACCGGTTAAAACAATTCCTGCAATTAATTTTTTCTCATAACCGGAATTTTTGATTTCGTAATATATATACTCAATTATTTCTTCCATCCTTGCCTGGATGATACTTGCAAGATTTTTTAGGGTGATTTCCTTTGGTGCTCTTCCTCTTAATCCGGGAATAGAAACAATTTCATCATCCTTGTTTTCGCAAGCAAGTGCTGAACCATATTTTATCTTCAATAGTTCTGCTTGTCGTTTTATTATCGTACAACCTTCTTTAATATCTTCTGTAATAATGTTTCCACCAAGAGGAATAACAGCAGTGTGTCTAATTATTCCGTCTTGAAAAATAGCAATATCAGTTGTTCCGCCTCCAATATCAACAAGTGCAACGCCAGCTTCTTTTTCTTCGTCACTAAGAACAGCTTCGGCAGAAGCAATAGGTTCCAATATTAAATCTTCGACATGCATATTGGATTTTGTTACACATTTATTAATATTTTTTGCTGCAGCAATTTGACCAACAATGATATGAAAATTTGCCTCTAAACAAATCCCTGCCATTCCGATAGGTTCTTTAATTCCTTGTTCATTGTCAACAATATATTCCTGAGGAATTACATGAATAATTTCTTCGCCGGGTTTCATAACAAGCTTGTACATATTGTCAATAAGATTATCAATATCTATCTGGCTGATTTCATCATCAAGATTGTTTCTTATGATGTTTCCCCTGTGTTGCATACTTTTAATATGTTGCCCTGCAATTCCGACATTAACATATTCAATTTCTACACCTGATTTTAATTCAGCTTCTTCGATTGCCGTTCGAATTGACTGAACTGTTTTATCAATATTTGCAACAACACCTCTGGAGACACCAATAGATTCGGTTTTCCCCGAACCTAAAATTTCAATTTTTCCGTATTGGTTTCGTTTTCCGACAATAACTGCAATTTTGGATGTGCCGATGTCTATACCAACAACAATATCTGAAGATTCCATTTTATATATTTTTAGTACATACTATTTGATTTTCATATTTTAAATTTATGGTCTTAAATCTATCCCAACCATAATCTTTAAATCCTTTTTGATATAGAATAAATAATTTTTCAAATTTATTTTTCATATTATCAATATTCCCAAAAACTATCACTTGATTTCCAACTCTCGGGATTAACTCAATTTCGCCTAATTGATTCACATAAATCTGACTTATCTGTGCATTGAAAAACTCATCATTAGAGATATATTTTGCCAAACAAAAAATATCATAAGTTATTGAAGGTTGTTTCAATGTGTCTTTATTTTCGATTGTAAAATTTCCATTTGCAATAAGAACATGTGCGGAGTGCATAGAATTTAAAGGCATAAACTTGGCTGTTTCATCTATATAAAAAGATTTCCCTTTTTTATCCATGATTTTAACAATTGCCTTTCGTTGAATAATATTTACTCTAACAATCCCGTCAATAGTTAAATAAACATCAGCTTTGGCAACATAGGGAATTTTGTTAATTTCACTCTCTATCATTTCAATATCAATTTCCTGAATTTTTTGCCCTTTTAAAGTATCTGTAATTTGATAAACAAAACTTCTTATTTCGTTGGAAGTAATAAAATAATCTGCTTTATTATCTCCATAATCAATAGATATTAAGAAATTTTTGCATTTGGTTTTGCTATGCTCACCGCCAATAAAGCTTAATAAAACGATTAATCCTAAAATTAAGATTATCCAAATTGATATATTTAGAATTTTTTTCATTTATCTATTTAAAGCATTTTTTATTGGTTGAACCAAAGTTTCAATATCGCCAGCTCCAAGTGTTAACAAAACTTCAATTTTTCTTTTTTTCAACTCCTCAATTAATTGATTTTTGGAATACAAATTTTTATTTACAACTTTAATTTTATCCAACAACATTTTTGAATCAACACCATTAATTGGTTTTTCACGTGCCGGATAAATATCTAAAAGAATTATTTCGTCTAATAATTCAAGCATTTTTACAAACTCATCAGCAAAGTCTCTGGTTCTTGAGAAAAGATGAGGTTGAAAAATTCCAGTTATTTTTTTATCAGCGTATAAATTTTTCGCTGTTAAAATACTCGCTTTTAATTCTTCGGGGTGGTGAGCATAATCGTCAATAAAAACAAGATTTGGAGTGTTTATTATGTATTCAAATCTTCGTTTAACACCTGAATATGTTTCTAAAGAATTTTTGATTTCTTTAGTTTCCAATCCCATCATAAAAACTACTGCAGATGCTGCAACAGCATTTTCGATATTGTGCAAACCAGGAGTTTCTAATTTTATATCTTTAATTTTTTCGCCACGAACATTCAAATCAAAAATATATTTATAATTATTAATCCTAATATTTAAAGCATAGACATCAGCACTTTCATCAACAGCATATGTAATAATCTTTTCTTTCAATTCTTTAGTGAAAGGCAAATTCTTCTTTATTATCAGTTTTCCATTCTTTTTAATTTGTTTTGAAAACAAAAAGAATGATTCGGTTAAAGAATCTTTTGAACCATAAATATCCAAATGGTCGGCATCCATCGAAGAGATAACAGCTAAATCAGGATTAAGAGCTAAAAATGATTTATCATATTCATCGGCTTCAACAACTGCAATTTCACTTTTTTCGGAAGTAATAAAATTTGTATTATAATTTTTGCTAATCCCACCAATAAAAGCAGTGATTTCTTTATTATTATATTTTAAAATATGAGCAATTAATGAAGTAATTGTTGTCTTTCCGTGAGTGCCTGCAACAGCAACTAAAAACATATTTTGAGTAAGCGAACCAAGCACTTCAGAGCGTTTTAAAATCTCAATACCTTTTTCCTTACAATAAATCAGTTCTTTATTTTCCGAAGGAATTGCAGGAGTATAAACAACAAGTTCAACATTGTCAGGAATCATACTTATGTTTTCTTCAAAATGAATTTGCATACCTTCATTTATCAATTCTTGTGTCAAGGAAGTTGGAGTTTTATCATAACCGCTTACTTCAACTCCTTTTCTGTTGAAATACCTTGCCAATGCACTCATGCCGATACCACCGATACCAAGAAAATAAATATTATGTAAATTTCTAATATCCAATTTTTTTATTTTTTTATTAAACTTAGTATCACATCAGCAATTGTTTTTGCAGGGTCTTTAAAAGCTAAACTCGAAATTTTTTCAATTAATTGATGTTGTTGCTGTTCATCATTTAATAATTCAATAATTACTTCACCTAATTTATCTTTAGCTTCAATATCTTTCACCAAAATTGCAGCATTATAGTTGAACAAAGTCATAGCATTTTTAGTTTGATGGTCTTCGGCAACATTTGGTGAAGGAATAAGAATACATGGTTTTTTCACAGCACATAATTCAGAAATTGCAATTGCTCCCGCTCTTGAAACAACAATATCGGCAGCGGCATAAGCTAAATCCATTTTTTTTATAAATTCATAAGCATTAATTCCATCATCAGCATAATTTTTCACAGCATCTTTTGCTATATCAATATAATACTTTCCTGTTTGCCATATTACTTGCAAATTATTTTCTTTAAATAATTCCAAATTTTTATGTATGCTTTCGTTAATTGTTCTTGCTCCCAAACTTCCACCAATAACTAATAAAATTTTCTTTTCATCAGTTAAATTGAAATGTTCCATTGCTCTATCTTTTTTCCCTTGTAATTTTATTACTTCCTTGCGAACAGGATTTCCAGTAATATAAATTTTTTCTTTAGGGAAATATTTTTCCATTCCATTGTATGCAACACAAATTTTATTTACAGATTTTGATAATATTTTATTGGTAATTCCGGGATAAGAATTTTGCTCCTGAATAAGTGTAGGAATCTTCATTTTCGATGCAACTCTAAGAGTTGGTCCACTTGCATACCCTCCCACTCCTACAACGACGTCAGGTTTGAAATTCCTAATAATTTTTTTTGCTTTCATCAAACTTAATATCACTTTAAAAGGAAACATTAAATTCCTTACTGTCAACTTTCTTTGAAGTCCGCTAATCCATAAACCAATAATTTTGAATCCTGCTTCTGGAACTTTTTCCATTTCCATTTTGCCTTTTGCTCCAATAAAAAGAATTTCAACATTTTCAATATTATTTTTCAAAGCATTAGCAATAGCAATGGCAGGAAAAACATGCCCTCCCGAGCCGCCGCCACTAATAATTATTTTAATATTGTTTTCTCGCATATTAACTTACAATTTCTTGTTTTTGTTCTTCTTCTTTTTCAGTCTCTTTGCTAACACTCAAAATTATTCCTATTGCTAAACTTGTAAACCAGATTGATGTTCCTCCCATACTTATTAATGGTAGTGGCTGCCCTGTAACAGGCAAAAGATTAACAGCAACAGCCATATTAATCAATGCTTGGAACACAAGGCTAAAACTCAGTCCTATTGTGAGAAAAGCCCCAAAAGAACCTGGGCATTTTGACACAATTTTCACACCTCTAAAAAATAGAATTAAATATAATAACACTATAACAATACCTCCGAAGAGACCGTATTCTTCAATAATAATTGCATAAATAAAGTCGGAATATGGGTGAGGTAAAAAATTTCGTTGTTTACTGTTTCCGGGCATTTTACCAAAAGCACCTCCAGTTGCGATAGCTATTTTTGCCTGCTCAACCTGATAATTTCCTTCACTATCTTTATCATTAAAATTCTCAACTCTCGCAATCCACGTATCTAATCTTGGTAGAAGATTTGGATACACATTAGCCAACATAAACATTAACAACAGACTGACAATTCCAATTCCAATTAGATAAGCAATATATTTCAAATTTATTCTTCCAATAAACATTAAAACAATGCATGTAAAAAACAGAACAGCAGCAGTTGAAAAATTTGCAGGAAATATCAATGCACAAATTATTAAAACAGGAGCCATTATAGGCAAAAAAGCTAATTTAAAATCTTTTATTTCGTCTTGTTTTTTTGCTAATAAACGAGCAACATATATTATTAAAACAAATTTGGCAAGGTCGGATGTTTGAAAAGTTAGGTTTATTACAGGAAGTGTTAACCAACGACTTGCTTCATTGTAGGTGGTTCCCGAAAAAAGCGTAAAGACAAGCAAAGGAACTGTTATAAACAAAGCTATTTGCGATATCCTTGAAAAATATGTGTATTTTATAAGATGAGCAACATACATTAAAATAAAACCAAATATCAGTATTGTAAAATGTTTAAATAAATAATATTCAGTATTCCCCGACTGATATTTATATGCTAAAGTACCCGTGGAGCTGTAAACTGCCAAAATAGAAAATATCGACAGTATTATCACAACTACCCAAATAACTTTATCACCTTTTATGCTGCTAAAAAATTTAAACATTCTTTTTAATTTTCAATATTAAAGGTCTCTTACAGCTCTTTTATATTTCTTACCTCTGTCTTCATAATTTTCAAATAAATCAAAGCTTGCACAAGCAGGAGAAAGCAAAACTACATCACCTTGTTTACTCATATAATAAGCAGTGTCAACAGCCTGTGCTGCAGAATTTACGCTAACAATATTTTCAACAACATCAGCAAAAGCATTATATATTTTTTGATTATCTATACCCAAACAAATAATTACTTTCACTTTGGATTTTACAAGTTTTTTCAAAGTTTCATAATCATTACCTTTATCAACTCCGCCAACAATCCAAATTACAGGCTTATTCATACTTTCAAGAGCAAACCAGGTTGAATTAACATTCGTAGCTTTTGAATCGTTTATAAATTCAACTCCATGCACTTTTGTAACATATTCCAGACGGTGTTCCACACCCCGAAAATCTGAAAGACTTTCCTTAACTGTATCTTTTCTAATATCCAATAATTTCGTTGCAATTCCTGCTGCCATGGAATTATAAATATTATGCTTTCCCTGTAATGCTAATTCTTCTAAAGTCATAATTATATTTGTTAATTTTATATTTATAATAATTTCATTTTTATTTAAAAATGCTCCTTCTCCATCATTTTTTTTGTTGATTGAAAAAGGATATATTTTTGGTTTAATTTTTCGTTTTTCTAATTCATTATTTATCACTTTGTCGTCGATGCAATAAATAAATGAATCAGTATTTGTAAGATTTTGGAGAATTCGAAATTTTGAATCGACGTATTTCTGAAAATCGTAATTATATCTATTGAGATGATCGGGAGTAATGTTCATCAAAACAGCAATATCAGCTTTAAAATCGAACATGCCATCTAACTGAAAACTGCTAATTTCAAGAACATAATAATCGTATTCGTTTTCAGCTACCTGCATTGCAAAACTTTGCCCTACGTTTCCTGCTAAACCAACATTCAATCCTGCTTTTTTCAAAATATGATAAATCCATAAAGTTGTGGTTGTTTTACCATTACTACCAGTAACACAAATTGTTTTTGCTTTATTAAATCTACCTGCAAATTCAATTTCTGATATTATTTCGATTTTCTTTTTTTTAATTGCTTCAATAATTGGAATATCATCGGGAATTCCCGGACTTTTCACAATTTCATCAGCATTAAAAATTTTCTCTTCAGAATGTTTTCCTTCTTCAAAATCTATTTCAAAATGTGAAAGAACTTTTTTATATTTATTTTTTATTTTTCCGTTGTCCGAAACAAAAACATCAAATTCTTTTTTCTTTGCCAAAACTGCTGCTCCAACTCCACTTTCGCCTGCTCCGAGAATTACAATTCTTGTTTTCACTATACTTTTTAATCATTTACATTATTTCCATTATTATCTAATCTTCAGAGTTATGATAGTTATTACAGCCAGCATGATTCCGATAATAAAAAACCGCTGAACTATCTTTGCTTCGTGATAACCTTTCTTTTGATAATGATGATGCAGAGGTGCCATTCTGAAAATCCTTTTTCCTACACCAGTTTTTTTCTTAGAATATTTGAAATAACTAACCTGCATCACTACTGATAAATTTTCAATCAGGAATACACCACATAAAATCGGGATTAATAATTCTTTACGGATAATGATTGCTAGAACAGCAATTATTCCTCCGATAGTCAAGCTACCGGTATCACCCATAAAAACCTGAGCGGGATATGAATTATACCAAAGAAAACCTATGCAAGCACCAACAAAAGCACTAATAAATATTGTTAGTTCGCCTGTATTAGGCAAATACATTACATTCAAATAATTGGCAAAAATAAAGTTGCCTGAAATCCATGCTAAAATTCCAAGTGTTCCCGCCATAATTGCCGAACTGCTTGTAGCAAGGCCATCCAGACCATCGGTCATATTTGCCCCATTTGAGACTGAGATGATTATTAAAATTACAAAGGGAATAAAAATCCAATATGCATAATCTTTATAATTTTTTCCTACCCATTTCAGCAAAATTGCATAATCAAACTCATTGTTTTTAACAAAGGGAATTGTTGTTTTTGTTGACTTAACAGCATTTTCCTTAAAATAATCGTTAGCTTCTTTTTTATAATTATTATCAACAACTTGTTCGTTTGATTCAATATTAACTTTTTCAATTTTCTCCCTTATAACAATATCATCATTACAATACATTGTTAACCCAACGATAATTCCAAGAATGATTTGACCAATTATTTTAAATTTACCTGATAAACCCTTTTTGTCTTTTTTAAATACTTTTATATAATCATCAATAAATCCTAACATTCCGAGCCAAACTGTTGTAAACAATATTAACTGGATATAGATATTTCCTAATTTTGCAAACAAAAGAGTTGGAACTAATATTGCTCCAATAATAATAAGACCGCCCATTGTTGGAGTTCCATGTTTTTCGTTTTGTCCTTCAAGTCCTAAATCTCTTATTGTTTCACCAACTTGCTTTTTTCTTAGATAATTTATCAAACTTTTCCCAAACAATAAGGATATAATTAATGAAGTAATAACCGCTGCTGCTGCACGAAACGAAAAGTATTGAAACATGCTTGCACCCGGAAAATCAAAGGCTCTTTCTAAATAATCAAATAAATAATAAAACATAAGTTCTAATTGTTAAAGTTTTTATCTAATAATATTTCCATTAAAATTTCTTTATCATCAAAAGGATGTTTAACACCCTTTATTTCCTGGTATTTTTCATGACCTTTTCCAGCTACCAGAATAATATCTTTAGGCTGAGCTAAAGCACAAGCTGTTTTAATTGCTTCTTTTCTATTAATTATAGAAAGTACTTTTCTGCTATTTTGAGGCTCAACACCTTTTTTCATTTTATCAATAATTTCTTCCGGATTTTCGGACCTTGGATTGTCAGAAGTAAGAATTATTTTATCACTTTTTTCGCTAACAATTTGTGCCATCAATGGGCGTTTTTTTGAATCTCTATCACCACCGGCACCAACAACAGTAATGAGTTTCTCATTCATTGTTCTTATTGCGTTAATAGTATTCAGAACATTTTTCAAAGCATCGGGAGTGTGAGCATAATCAACTATTGCAATAATACCTGACTTGGATTTTACAAACTCAAACCTACCTTCGGCAGAATCAATATTGCTAAGTATTGTTAATATTTCGGATTCATTTTCGCAAAGAAGATTTGCTGTTGCGTAAATCGCCAGTAAATTGTAAGCATTAAATTCTCCAATTAATTTAAACCAAATATCTGTTCCATTAATATTTAGTTGTAAACCTTCAAACTGATTTTCAATTATTTTACATTTGAAATTTGCAAGCTCTTTTAAACTATAAGTATATTTTTTTGCCTTAGTATTTTGCAACATAATTTTGCCGTTTTTGTCATCCACATTCAATAATGCAAATGCTGAAGAAGGCAGGTCATCAAAAAACTTTTTCTTAACTCTGATATATTCATCAAATGTTGAATGATAATCAAGGTGGTCGTGGGTGATGTTAGTAAATATTCCGCCGGCAAATTCAAGTCCGGCAATTCTGTTTTGGTTAATGGCATGTGAGCTAACTTCCATAAAACAAAATTCACAACCCTCGCTTACCATATCTTTCATAAGCTTATTGATTTGAATTGCATCTGGAGTTGTATGTGTTGCAGAAATTTCTTTATCATCAATTTTATTTTGAATTGTTGACAAAAGCCCAACACTATAGCCTAGCGAACGGAACAACTGAAATAATAATGTTACAATTGTAGTTTTCCCGTTTGTGCCTGTAACACCTATCAATTTCAATTTTGATGATGGATTGGAAAAATAATTTGATGCAATAATTCCAAGAGCAAAACTGCTGTTTTCAACTTCTACATATGTTATACCTTCAACAATTTTCTCAGGTAAAATTTCACAAACAATTGCAATTGCACCATTATTTATAGCTTTCTCAATATAATTATGACCATCTGTTTGAGTCCCAATAACTGCAATAAAAAGGTCGTTTGGTTTAAGATTTCTGGAATCAAAGCAAATGGAATTTATTTCGATTTCGGTAGTACCGATAACTTTTGTTATTCCAGTTTTATATAATATTTCTTTTAAAGATTTCAATTTGTTGTTTATATTTTTAATTCAAGAGTAATTTTTTTTCCTTCAATAATCCTGGTGCCCGGTTCTTTAGATTGTTTTCTAACAAAGCCTTTTCCTAATATTTCAACACATAAACCTAAGCGTTCCAATAAAAAAATTGCATCTTTTGCATTCATTCCTTTAACATTAGGCACCAAGCCATATTTAACATTTTTGGTTTTAAATTTTACAGTATTATTATTTTCAGAAACCATAACCCATTCAGCAGTAGGATTAGAAGATAATGTTGAAATATTAAGAGTCTGATAAACTTTTTCAAGTTCATTTTGATTTCCTGCTTTTGAAATTGGAACTAAATAATCCTTAGGTTCAGGTTTTTCTTCAGATTGCATTTCTAATTGAGTGGCATAAACTTTATCAGCAATTTCCTTAAAAACAGGTCCTGCTATCCAACCACCATAATAAATTCCCTTTTTAGGATTGTTGATAACAACTATGCAAGAATATTTTGGATTTGAAGCAGGAAAATATCCAACAAAAGAAGCTTTATAATCGGTTTTATTATAACCTCCACTTCCAAGAGCAATTTGTGCTGTTCCTGTTTTTCCTGCAATTTTATAAATAGAAGTTTTTAAATTTTTTGCAGTTCCGTTTTCAACAACACCTTCAAGCATTATTTTTGCTTTGTCAATGGTTTTCTTTGAACAAATTGCTTCATTTAATACAACAGTTTCATAATTTTCAACAATTTCACCGGTTTGCATAATTGCTTTAACTAACATTGGTTTAACCATAACACCATCGTTTGCAACAGCATTATATAAAGCTAAGGTTTGTAGAGGTGTCATTGATATTTCATATCCTATGGACATCCATGGCAAAGTTGTTCCATACCATTCGCTTCTTTGTTTTGGTGATTTAATTTGAGGTTTACCTTCTCCTTTTATTTCAATCCCTAAAGGTTGATTTAGTTTAAGTTTATAAAGTCCATCAATAAACTTTTGCGGGTCTTTTGAATATGCTTTATAAATTAATCTTGAAACACCAACATTTGAAGAAACTTCAAAAGCTCTCTGAACAGATATTTTCCCATAACCGCCTTTATGAGAATCTTCCATAGTTCTATCATAATATTTTGTTATTCCATTTCCTGTGTTTATAGAATCATCAAGATTAAATTTATTGTCTTCTAAAGCCACCAAAAAAGAAGCAAGTTTAAAAGTTGAGCCGGGCTCGGAGCTTTCACCAACAGCATAATTATAAGATTCTTCATATCTTCCTGTTGCTGTATCTCTTTTTAAATTTGCAATAGCTTTGATATGTCCTGTACTAACTTCCATTAAAACAGCACATCCGTGATCAGCCTGATGGTATTCAATTTGCTTCATTAAGGCGTTCTCGGCAACATCCTGAAAATTAACATTTATTGTAGATATAATGTCTTTGCCATGTTCTGGTTCAATTAAATTTTCATCATTAAGAGGCATCCAAACTCCTTTAGCAATTTTTTGCATTAATCTTTTTCCACTAACTCCTTTAAGTTCCTTATTATATGCACCTTCAAGACCAACATAATAGCCTTTTCGAGAGTAGCCAATTGTTCTTTTTGATAATAATTTAAAAGGCATTTCACGCCTGTCTTTGGGGATAATTATCATTCCGCCTTTGTATTTCCCACGTCTGAAAATCGGAAACGTTCTCATCTTTTTCAATTGAGCATACTTAACATTTCTTTTCACGAGATAGAATCTGTTTCCATTTTTACGGGCATTCACTAAATTATTTCTATAAGTTTGTTGGTGTTTGTCTTTAAAAAGGTTGGCAAGACTAAAAGAAAGAGAATCAATATTGCCATAGAAAAAATCATCAGAAATCAAGTTTGAATTAACATCCATTCTAACATCAAAAATCGGAACTGATGTGGCAAGCACTCTACCATCGGAAGAATATATTGTTCCTCTTATAGATTTAATATCAAAATCTTTCACAGTTTCTTTCATCGCTTTATCTTTCCAAACATTCCCCTCAAAAAATTGTATATATACGATTCTACCTATTATTGATAATCCTAAGATTAACATAAATATGTAAACAATATAAACTCTCCAGAGTACTTCTTTTTTAATATTAATCATCTTTCTAAATGATTACTTTTTATTATTTATAAATATTTTTTTTGGAGGCTCGAGCGATTCCTTAATTCCTTTTGGCTTTAATTTTTTTCCTATTTCCGACTGTTTAGTGTAAAACATCAATTCTGACTTTATAGTAATATGCTCGTATCTTAATTCTTTTAAATCCTTACTAACTCTTTCAATTTTAATCACTGTCTTTTCAGCATAATAAGTATTTGCAATGTAGACGATTGCTATTAGTGTCACAAATAAGACAAAAGGTAAAAGGCCAATCACAATTTCTTTTGTTAAAATGCTACCATCAAGAACACTTTGCAATGCTTTTCCAAAACCAATATTTTTTGAAGAAAATGTTTTTTCTTTTTTTCTTTTTTTCTTATTCTTTTTCTTTACAGATTTTTCTTCAACTTTTAATTGATTTTTTAAAACTTTAGACTTATGTTGTTTTCGTTTTAACATTATATTTTTTCAGCAATTCTTAGTTTTGCACTTCTTGAACGACTATTATTCATTATCTCTTTTTCATTAGGAACTATCACTTTTCTATTAATCAATTTATAAGGCACTTTTGGGTTGCCATAAAAGTCTTTTTCAATAATTCCTTCAAAATTTCCTGACTTAAGGAAATTTTTCACCAACCTGTCTTCAAGAGAATGGTAAGAAATAACCACCAACCTTCCTCCTTTTTTCATTACGTCAGCAGTTTGATTTAACATTTCTTTCAAAACATTTAATTCATCGTTAACTTCAATTCTTAATGCTTGAAATACTTTTGCTAAATATTTATTTTCTTTGTCATTCGGCACACAGGAAGAAATAGCTTCTTTAAATTGTTTTATTGTTTTAATGTTTTCAATCTTTCTTTTCTCAACAATAGTATTAGCTAAACGTGCTCCATTATTAATTTCACCATAGCTATAGAAAATATCTTTGAGCTGTTCTTCTGAATAATTATTAATAATTTCTTTAGCAGTTAAATCTTTGCTTTTGTCCATTCGCATATCCAATTCGGCATCAAATCGAATTGAAAAACCCCTTTCAGATGTGTCAATTTGATGCGAAGAAACTCCAAGGTCGGCAAGAATTCCGTCAACAGGAACAGCATTATTTAGCTTTAGGAAATTTTTTAAGAAAATGAAATTTTGTTCAACAAAAGTGAATCGCTTGTCATCAATCAGATTTTGCAAAGCATCTTTATCCTGATCAAAAGCAATTAGTCTTCCGTTATTTAATTTTTTAAGGATTTCTTGAGAGTGTTCTCCCCCACCAAATGTGATATCCACATAAGTTCCATCTGAATTTATTTCTAAACCTTCTATACTTTCCTTTAATAAAACAGCTTTATGATACATTTTCTGTTTCCTGATTATTGCTTTTGCCCATTACTTCTTCGGCAAGCAAAGCAAAATCCTCAGGTTCATCTGTCAATAAGCTCTCATAAACATCTTTTGCCCAAACTTCAACACGATTGGAAAATGCAAAAAGAATTACTTCCTTTTTGATATTTGAATAAGCTAATAAGGTTTTTGGCATTAATAATCGATTATTGCCATCCAAACTTAATTCTGTTGCACCTCTATAAAAATACCTTACAAAATTTCTGTTTTTTCTATTGTAAAGATTTTTTTGGTTAATCTCATCACTTATTACTTTCCATTCGTTTTGAGGATAAAGCACTAGGCAATTTTCAAAGCCTCGGTTTATAACAAACTTATCTTGAGCTTCGGGTGAAACCTGCTTTTTCAGACCTGCTGGCAACATTATTCTACCCTTAGCATCAATTTTACATTCAAATTCCCCAATCAGATTTGCCATTAACACAAATTTTATTTAAAGGTGTAAATATATATAAGAATTACCACTTTTTACCACTTTTTACCACTTTTTGTTACATTGTTAATAACTTTTTTAATATCTTTTTTAAAACATGCATCTAACCATCTATTTTAATGCTATTTAACTCTAAATAAAAAAATCCCATAACTGAAGTAATTTTTAATAAATTAATTGAGAATTATTTTTTGAATTATATTTCTTATTTTTTAAAAGAATTCTATTATAATTTGGTAAATTTGTAATGCGTTTGAAAAATATTTTGCACATAATGACAGACAAAAAAGAGATAAAAGAAAAAGTTCAAATAACAGAGCAGTATTTAAATATTACAGAAGTTATTAGAAGTAAGAATCCAGGATTAGTAAAATTATTGCCAAATTTCGTTTTAAACTATCTCAAGAGAATCATACACGAAAAAGATCTTAATTCAGCAATATTCAGGAATCGAGACTTGTTTGGGGTAAATTTTGTTGACGCAATAATTAAAGAATTTGGTGCAATAATAAAAGTAACTAATCCTGAAAACATTCATAAAACTGGCAGATATATAATTGCATCAAATCATTCACTTGGAGGATTAGACGGCTTAACATTAATGAATGTTATTGGCAAAGTACGAAAAGATATAGTATTTCCCGTTAATGATATTTTAATGTTTCTTCCTAATCTTAATGAGTTATTTATTCCAATAAACAAACATGGGAAGAACACCGAAAACATTAATATTATAGATAAAACTTTTGAATCAGACACTCTTATTTTATTTTTTCCTGCCGGTTTAGTTTCAAGAAAACAGAAACATGGAATTATGGACCTTGAATGGAAAAAAACTTTTATCTCAAAAGCTGTTAAATATAAAAGAGACATTATTCCAGTATATATTGATGGAAAAAATTCAAATTTCTTTTACAATCTTGCAAATCTTAGAAAAAAATTAGGAATTAAAGCTAATATTGAAATGCTTTATTTAGTAAATGAAATGTACAAACAAAAAAATAAAACGATAAATATTATTATTGGAAAACCAATTTCATATAAAACTTTTGATAAATCATTAAGATTTAACGAATGGGCTCAAAAAATCAGAAAATATGTTTATTCGTTGAGCAAAAATAAAAATCTTACTTTTGAAACTAAATAATCTTTATAAAATCTATTAAAATGAAAAAAATTATAGAAGCTGTTGACAGAAGAAAAATAGAAGCTGAATTAACCGAAGATAAATTTGTAAGAAATACAAATAATGGTGACAGAAAATTATATATAATAACTCATCATGATTCCCCAAACACTATGCTTGAATTAGGAAGACTCCGCGAAATTAGTTTTAGAGATGCAGGTGGAGGAACAGGAAAAGAAGTTGATATTGATAAATACGATACTGCTGAAGTTCCTTATAAACAATTAATAGTTTGGTGTCCTAACGATAAGGAAATAATTGGCGGTTACAGGTTTATTCAAGGAAACAAAATCCCTGTTGATAAAGATGGTAACTATCAAACTGCTACAGCAAAACTTTTTAACTTTTCTGACAAATTCAGCAAAGAATATTTGCCATATCTAATTGAACTCGGCAGGTCATTTGTTCAGCCAATTTATCAGGCTTCATTCAATATCAGAAAAGGTCTCTTCTCTTTAGATAATCTTTGGGATGGATTAGGTTCTATTATTGTTGATAATCCTGACATGAAATATTATTTCGGAAAAATTACCATGTATCCACGTTTTAACATAACAGCAAGAGATATTTTATTATTCTTTCTTAATAAACATTTTCCTGACAAAGAAGAATTACTCAGACCTATTGAATCTGTTGCCATAGTTACTAATATTGATGAATTAAATAACATTTTCATTGGAAACAATTTTGACGAGGATTATAAAATTTTAATTAGAAATATCAGACGTTATGGTGAAAGTATTCCTCCACTAATAAATGCTTATATGTCCTTATCTCCTACTATGAAAACATTTGGAACTGCAATTAATCAAAGCTTCGGACAAGTTGAAGAAACAGGTATCTTAATTACTATTAATGATATTTATCACTTGAAAAAAGAAAGACATGTTTCTTATTATAAAAAGAAAAAATAAAAATGATAATAAAAAGCGCCGAATTTATAATCAGCAGTCCCAACATAAATAAATGTCCTGAACCAAAACTTCCGGAATATGCATTTATTGGAAGATCAAATGTCGGGAAATCTTCATTGCTAAATATGCTTACGGAGAGAAATTCTCTTGCAAAAATTTCAGGTACCCCCGGAAAAACCCAATTAATAAATCATTTTATTATAAATAAGAATTGGTATTTGGTTGACTTGCCGGGATATGGTTTTGCAAAAACTTCAAAAACAAACAGGGTTAAATGGGAAAAAAACATTCATAATTATTTATTGAAAAGAACAAATTTACTAAACAGTTTTATCCTAATTGACTCTCGACTAGAACCACAAAAAAATGACACAAAATTTATTGAATGGTTTGGAGTAAACAGATTGCCATTTGTTTTAGTTTTTACAAAAGCTGATAAAATAAACAAAAAAACTCTTGCTGATAATATTGAAATTTACAAAAAACATATGCTTGAAAACTGGGAGGAACTTCCCGAAATGTTTATATCATCAGCAAAAAATTCTGCAGGAAAAGAAGAAATTTTAAGCTTTATAGAAAAAACAAATAAGGTTTTCTATGAAAAATAATTCAGATAATTCTGCAATTATTATTTATTAGGTTTATACCTCGATTTTGAAAGAATTTCCTGAGAGTCTGTTTCATCCATCAATTCTTTAAGAGTAATCTCTTTATTATTGTTCATATATTTTTTTACAATTCCCCAACCAATAAAATCACTTGTTCTTGCCGGTGATTCTTTTGAAAAAATTGATGTAAAAGGTCCTTCAACAATAAATTTATTAATTACAGAATTATTTGTTGAATACAATAATTTATTTTCAATAAAATATGACCAAATATTTGATTCGTTTTTCTCACACCATTCTAATTGTTTTTCTGAATATTTTATTTTCAAAGTATCAGGTTCATCAGGCATCATAGCATCAATAAAATATAAGATTTTCCCTTGATAAATCATTTTATCAAGAAGGGTTTTATTATCCTTTCCAAAATTAATTTTTTGCAAAGCAATTTCTTTGATGCAATCAACAACAATTAATTCCTTACTCATCCATTTAGTTTTATATGAAGGCAGACCAATTTTAATATATGGCTCATAATCTGCCCCCAAATACATATCCAGAGCAATTATCATGACATCATCCAAAAATTTAATTGGATATTCATAATCTAAACCCGAAATATAAGAGTAAACTGTGGGGATATTATTTTCAGGATAATAATATTTGATATGTTTATAGGCTGTTGTCAACTGTTTATCCAAATTATTAAGGTCAGAATATTGTTTGAATGTTTCTTTTGAAATGTTTATCAACACAGGGTCTAACAGATAATCTCTGATTTTTATAATATTGGTTGTATCATCAAGATTTGAACCAAGAAAAAATTCATACTCTTTTTGAAGTTTTTTTAATTCGGTTTGTAAATTTTCAATATTAATTTCAAATAATGCTTTCCCATATCTTTTAATTTGAATATTAATATCTATTTCCGATACATCAACATCTAATTTTCTTTTATCTTTACACGCTTGGAAAAGGAGTGTGATTAACATAAAAAAAAGAATAATAACTTGAAACTTTTTATTCATTTGTTAATTAAATTTTTAATAAAAATTATTATTTAACTTTAGAATTTGTAAAAATAGTATTAATTTTATTTTTGAAATCCATGT
This sequence comes from uncultured Saprospiraceae bacterium, assembly GCA_964385385.1. Taxonomy (GTDB): domain Bacteria; phylum Bacteroidota; class Bacteroidia; order Bacteroidales; family CAYLPA01; genus CAYLPA01. The sequence continues at coordinate 46,432 of CAYLPA010000002.1, forward strand.
AATAACAAAATTTAAAAAGATGAAATCATTTAAACTTAAAATTGGAGGCATAATATCAATCTTTTTATGTCTTTTTTTAATGACAAACCAGCAGTCCTATGCTCAAAAAGAGTTAGTTAAATTTTTATCAACAAATATTGAAGATGGAAACAAAATAATTGAAGCATGGACTCAGCCCTATCTAACAGCTAATGGAGTTAATCTTAACAATGGATGGTATGTTAGTGCTGACCCCTTAAAACTCGGAAGATTTGAATTTCGATTAATAGGAATGTCATGCTTTACACCTTTTAGTGAAAGATTGTTTAATGTTCAAGACCTTGAACTTTCAAATCTAAAAGTAAAGTCAGGAGAAAATCTTGAAACTTCTACAATTTTCGGCAAAAGCGGAGACGCAACAACATTGGAAATGCTTATTGATGACTCTAATCCAGGACAAACAAATGAATTTAAATCTCCATCAGGAACAGGAATTTCATTTCTTCCTTCATTCACACCTCAAATATCTGTTGGTCTTATTAAAGGTACTGAAATAATGGTAAGATGGCTTCCGGATATTAATTATAGTGGTCTTAAAAAAAGCAGTTGGGGTGTAGGTTTAAAACATGATATTTTACAATGGATACCTGCAGCAGAAAAACTTCCATTTTCATTGTCATTGATAGGAAATTATGCTCAAACAAGTTTAAGCTATGGAGGAAAATTATTAGAACCTGCAACAGGAATTACAAACCCAGATACTGTAAGTAAGTATGATGACCAGGGCATTGCATTTGAAAATTCTGCATGGAGTGCAGGATTAGCAATATCAAAAAAACTTCCTGTATTAACAATTTTCGGAGGACTTCATGTCAATAGCTCAACAAGCACAATTGGTTTAACTGGCAATTTTCCTGTATTAACATATAACAGTACTTCTCTTCAAAAAGAAATAACAAATATCGAAGGTTCTAAAATAGATATCGAATCAAAAAACACACAATTCGTAATTAATGCCGGATTAAGAATAAAAATGGGAATCATGCATATAACATTTGGAGGAAATTATGCTACTAATGGTTATTATTCAGCGATTCTTGCTTTAGGTATTGGTTATTTTAATTAGAAAAATTCTATAATTTTTAAAAATAAATGCTATAAATTCTTAAAAAACAAAATATAAACTTATGAAAAAACTTGTTATAATATTTGTTGTATTAACTTTTGCTGTAAACTCTATTTACGCTCAAGATGAAAACTCAAAATTTCACTTTGGATTAAAAGCATCTCCTTCACTCTCATGGATGAAACCTGATATTAAAGGAATTTCAAGCGACGGTTCAAATATTAATTTCTCTTATGGTTTAATAACTGAATTTAATCTAACACCGTCGTATATATTTTCTACTGGTATTGAAATTATGAATACAGGCGGAAACCTTTCATTCGATGCTAACAATGTGTATTATATTTCAGACAGTAACACCATTAATCTTGACTCGCGAAAATATAATATAAGATACCTGAATATTCCTATAGGATTAAAATTCAAAACTAAGGAAGTAGGATATTTCACTTATTTTGCTCAATGTGGAATTGATATAGGATTAAGATTAAAAGCCTCTGCTGACGATAAAGGGAAACTTCAAAATACTCCTTCAAAATATGAAGATATTGATATTATTGATGATACACAATTTTTCAGAACAGCATTAAACATTGGAGTTGGATTTGAATATGGATTAGTAGGAAATACAGTGCTTTTGGTTGGTATAAATTATAATAATGGATTTTCAAATGTATTGCATAAAGATGCTGATAAACTTAATGATATTACCAGCAATAATCCTATTAAACAAAAAGCATATACTAATTATATTTCATTAACTTTGGGTGTTTTGTTTTAAAAATGTTTCATCAACTTAAGCCATTTTAATTTTTTCTGCTAATGAAAATAGCTCTCGCACAACTAAACTATCATATAGGAAACTTTGAAAGTAATATTTCAAAAATAATTAAGGCAGTAAAAAAAGCAAAACAAAACAAAGTTGATATTGTTGTGTTTGCCGAATTAGCTGTTTCGGGATACCCACCTCGCGATTTTCTTGAATTCACTGATTTCATCAATAAATGTGAAAATGCAATTCAACAAATAGCAAAAGAATGCACAGGAATTGCTGCTATTATTGGAGCTCCATCAAAAAATGTTGAGGGCAAAGGAAAAAGACTGTATAACTCTGCTTTTTTTATTACTGACGGAAAAATCCAAAAAATCATAAATAAAACCTTGCTCCCGAATTATGATATTTTTGATGAATATCGATATTTTGAACCAAATAAAAAATTTGAACTTGTTGAATATAAAAACAAAAAAATTGCTGTTACAATTTGTGAAGACATCTGGAATATAAGTGATGTACCTTTATACACGGTTAATCCCATGGATGAATTGATTAAACTAAATCCTGATTTTATGATTAATATTTCTGCTTCACCATTTCATTATGATCAGCCGGAAATCAGAAGAGAAATTTTAATTAAACACACTCAAAAATATAAACTTCCATTGTTTTATGTAAGTCATGTTGGAGCACAAACCGAAATGCTTTTTGATGGAAACTCGATGGTTCTTAATTCCGATGGTGAAATTATTGATGAACTTAAATATTTTTATGAGGACTTTAAAATTTTTAATGTTGACGATATTCAAAATAAAAAATACGAGTTTCAAAACATAAGCAAAATTGAATTAATCCACGAAGGATTAGTTATGGGAGTTAAAAATTACTTCCAGAAATTAGGTTTTCAAAAAGCTATTCTCGGGCTTTCGGGCGGAATTGATTCTGCTGTAACTCTCGTCATAGCAGAAAAAGCTCTTGGCAAAGAGAACATTAAAGCACTTTTGATGCCATCAAAATTCTCATCCGAACATTCGATTAATGATGCTAAAGAATTAGCTGAAAATTTAGGAGTTGACTACGAAATTATAAATATTGAAAATGATTTCAAAAGTGTTAATAAAACTTTAGAACCATATTTCAAAAATTTGCCTTTTAACATTGCCGAAGAAAATATTCAAGCTAGATTGAGAGGATTAATTCTTATGGCATTCACAAATAAATTCGGTTATATTTTGCTTAACACTTCAAACAAAAGCGAGATGGCTGTAGGCTATGGAACTTTGTACGGAGATATGTGCGGAGGATTGTCAGTTTTGGGTGATGTTTACAAAACACAGGTTTTTGAACTTGCTAGTTTTATTAATAAAAATAAAATTGTAATTCCGGTAAATACTATTACAAAACCACCTTCGGCAGAATTGCAACCTAATCAAAAAGATTCTGATTCATTACCCGATTACGAAATTCTTGATAAAATCCTTTTTCAATATATTGAAAAACGTTTAAGCCCAAAAGAATTAATAAATATGGGATTTGATGAAAAAATTGTTAGAAAAACATTGAAATTGGTAAACACAAACGAATACAAAAGAAATCAAGCTCCACCGGTTTTAAGAATCTCAGCAAAAGCATTCGGCATGGGCAGAAGAATGCCTATTGTAGGAAAATATTTATCTTGAAATATAAATTAAAATTATGAAAAAATCATTACTATTAATTATTTGCATTTTAATGAGTGTTTACACTTTCTCTCAAATTACAGTTACAAGCTCCGATTTTATTGGTATTGGCGATGTTGTTCTGTCTTCCGTTGACTCAACTCAGTTAACATCAATATCACCCGGCTCAACAGGAACAAATCAAAGCTGGGATTTCTCTTCTCTTTCGGAAGACTATGCTGACACAACATTATTTACAAATCCCAATTGGACTCCTTTTGGAAGTAATTTCCCTACATCAAATCTTGTTATGTATGACAATATGGATGACATGTACTTTTATCTTGAAAAATCTTCAACTGGTTTATATGGATTAGGAATTGCCGGTGTATTAATAGGCACTACTCCATCAATACTTCCTTTTACTCCTAAAAAGACTCTTCTTGAATTTCCTTTAAATTATCTTGATTCATACACAAGTGTTTCAACAATGATAATTAGAATAACAGGCATAATCCCAAACGTAGATTCTATGCTAATAAATCAAAACGAAACAGTAATTCACGAAGTTGACGCATGGGGAAATGTTACTATTCCTTTAGGTACTTTTAATGCATTAAGAATTTATGAAACAACAATAAACATTGACAGCACATGGTTTCTTGCTATGGGAAATTGGTCTTTTATTGATGCTACAATTGACACTACTTATAGTTATGCATGGTACACTAATGATAATGCAGCAGGTTTTACTTTAGTTCAAATGGATTACGAACCAAGCACCGGTTTCGTTAGTTATGTTTCTTATTTGAAAGCCACACCAACCCCTACAAGCATTTCGGAACAAAGCAATGAAAATTCTTTTAACATTTATCCTAATCCTGCTTCATCAAAAATTAATTTCGACATGAATAATGAAGAAAATGTTTATGTAGATATTTATGAAACAACAGGAAAAAAAGTTGAAAGCAGATTTCTTGTAAATAAAAATAATTCCTTTGATTTAAGCAATTATTCCGAAGGAATTTATTTCTTTAATGTCAGGGAAATTAATGGCTCAATTATCCAAAAAGGCAAATTTATTGTTAGTAGATAATAAGCGGTAAATTTTACTTTTTTATAAATACAAATTAAGGCTGAAAGCCTTTTACAACAAAACTTGGGGCAAAGCCCCAAGAATAATGACGAAATACAGAAAATCAGTCTGAAAGCCTGAGACAATTTTCTCTCAGGCTTACCCTGATAATTTTGGTTTTATCTATTTGCTTGCAGATGCAGATTCTTTTTATTCTTTATGGTCTAATTGAAAAAACATGGTTGCTATTTTTTAAGTAATTCATTGATTAA
>CAYLPA010000003.1:0-2109 GCA_964385385.1 uncultured Saprospiraceae bacterium
GGATATTGTTGTGAATTGCTTTCATTTTGTATCTTTGAAATATTAAACACAGTGACTCTATTTTCTGGGGACATTCGTTGATCGTTGTGAATTGCTTTCATTTTGTATCTTTGAAATATTAAACACAGTGACACTCAATATCTGAATTATGCGAATGTTGTTGTGAATTGCTTTCATTTTGTATCTTTGAAATATTAAACACAGTCTCTTTATGATTTTAATGGTTTCTTCTCTTGTTGTGAATTGCTTTCATTTTGTATCTTTGAAATATTAAACACAGTAATTCTATTCTTAGTATTCAATCAAAATTTGTTGTGAATTGCTTTCATTTTGTATCTTTGAAATATTAAACACAGTATAGGTGGCAATATTTCATTAAATAGCAATGCTTTATGCTCGAAAATAGAATTTAAAAAACTGTGTTAAATAAATAGAAACAGTCTTTAATTGTTTGAAAAATTAAAGACTGTTTTTTTTGTTAAGTTTAAAAGAAAGTGAAAATTTGACTAATTCTTTAAATTTAAAGAAGAAATTATGGAATTATTTTAAGCTGCATTTTTCTTATGTTTATTTTTTTAAAATTGCAGCTTAAAATAATTCCAGTTGCTGAGGCATATCGGGTTTTTCTTTTTCTTTGGTACCGTAGAACAATTCAATCATTCCAAATTGTTTATCTGTAACATTTAAGATTCCAACATGCCCGAGAGGAGGCAAAAATGATTTAACCCGCCTTGTATGAACTTGAGCATTTTCGCGACTGGCACAATGTCGCATATAAATTGAAAACTGGAACATAGTAAAACCATCTTTTAAAAGGTTTTTGCGAAACAAATTTGCATTACGGCGGTCTTTTCTTGTTTCAGTTGGTAAATCGAAAAAAACCATTACCCACATAATTCTGTATTGGTTAAGTTTGTTTAGTTTGTTCATCTCTAAATTTTGGCAATTTCTTTTTCAGAGTTTCATTTAAAGTGAAGCCCTGACTAAGTAAATATCGGGTACAAAAGTTTCCTGCTTACTCCTGCAAAACAAGCAGACAAACTCGCTGTTGTTCTTTGCATGCCAACCATAAGAGGGCTTTTATTACCATCAATCATAATGTCAATTACAGCTATCTGTAATAAATATTTTTTAATAGCAGGTGTTAATTCATCAATTTCATTTTCGGTTTTTATTATTTCCAAAACAATTTCATCAACATAAGGGCGATAAGGTTCCATCATATCATCAGCGAGGCAATAAGCATTATATTTATTATGATGATGAATGCCAATTGTTGGCAAGAGCCCTGATGCAATTAAGCTACGAGCAACAACAGCTCTTAGAATTGCATAACCGTAGTTTAAAAGGTTGTTTGGTTCAATTTCAAATCTTCCTCGTTTAAAGTTACTGATGTATTCTTCAAAAACTTTTTTCCAGTAATATGCCGCTGCCCTGCCTTCATAGTTTTTTGTATCACCGGAATTAACACTTCTTTCCCAATAAGTCATATTATCGTTTTCGTATCCTAATTTTTGAAGTAGTTTTGCTTGATTATGTATTTTGGCTTTAATAGTTTGTTGCCACAGATTTTTTTTCAAAGGTTCAGAGGCTTTTATTTGCTCATTGAATTTTTCCTGTTGAATATGATGTCCATCGAGATTAAGCATTAATCCTTGAGGCATATGTCTTTTATCGCAGCTAATTAACGCAACATTATTGCTTAATAATTTGTTGATAAGATTTTGTGAAATTGTTAATCTATGAGCATCAAGAATTACTACTCCGATATCTTCTATTGGAACAGTAGCAGTTTCTTTTGATTCGTCAGAAAATTTAACAACAAGCTGTTCATCTTTTGTGTGCAGATATGCATCGTTTCCGAAATATAGGGTTCGTTTTATCATAATAGTTTTTTATTAGTAGTCGGAGTGCGACTTAGAGTCGCACCCCGACTTTATTCTGAATATACTTCAAAGCAATTTCTTTATTTACCAATTTCTCATCTCTTAAACCTGCATAATCCAAAGCCGATGAAAATTCCCAATCAACATCCTTTTTTACCAGATTTGCATTAACAGGGTTTTGGTGGATATAATTAAAGCATATTTGTGGATATTGTTTTTCGGG
>CAYLPA010000003.1:2209-48148 GCA_964385385.1 uncultured Saprospiraceae bacterium
TAACAGGGTTTTGGTGGATATAATTAAAGCATATTTGTGGATATTGTTTTTCGGGGTATTGAATATTGATTTGAGTTACTCCATTAACAGTAAAGAATGATGGAGAAACTCTATTAACAGTAAAGAATGATGGAGAAACTCCATTTGTATTGTTAAGACATTCGGCTTTGGTTGCTTTCCTAAACAATGCTCCAGTTGTGCTACGTTGCTTGTTTATAGCCCTGGTGTAGCTTCTTAACATAACTCCAATCGAATCATTAAAGGACTGCCTTTTCTCAGTCAGGGTTTGACTTTGAGTCAAGCCCTGACTTGCTCTAAAACTCGAAGTCGCACTCCGACTGAGTTTATTCAATTCACTCCGACTTAGTTCCAATTCGTTAACCAATACCATCCAATGAAAATGATTAGGCATAAGGCAATATGCTAAAATATCGCAGAAGGGAAGTAAATGAGTTTTCATTTTCTTAAGGAAAAACAAATAGTTTTCTCTTTCAAAAAAAATCTTTTGTCGATTGTTTCCTTGATTGTAGATGTGGTAGATATATCCTTTTTCTATTTGCATTTATTTATGTATAAGTTTGTAGTTGTAAGCTAGTCGGAGCGCGACTTACTTAGAGTCGGAGTGCGACTTACTTAGAGTCGGAGTGCGACTTGGAGTCGCACCCCGACTTGTTTCAAGTTGCACCCCGACTTAATCAACTAATAGATAATTAATACTCTCCTTCTTTTACTATTTGTCCTAAATGGTTAATACGAACTTTAATAATTCCTACTAAATGTGGTGTACTTTGAATAAGCCTATATGCAACTTTATCAAGCTCTTTGCTAGTATCAACATTAGTTTCCAAATGATGTCTAAACATATAATTTTTCGCAGCAATCTTTTGCACCCTAAACAAATTTGGACTAATCCTACCTGCATTTTCAGGATTAAGTAAATCAATTTCATTAGGATTAAAAACATCAGAAGGAAAAACAAAATATTCATTTTGTTTCATTGTAAATAAGAATTCCCAACCTTTATCCTTATTAAAAGATTTATTTATAATTGGTAATCCCTGCCTGCTTCTTTCAACTGCCTGATAAAATGAAACTACATCTTCTTGAAAATCCCCCTTTTCATCTTGATAAATCGCCACATGATGATTATTTCCCGTACTTACAAAATCAACTGCCTGCTTATTTCCATTTTCATCTAAAATAAGTTTACCATTATGGTCTTTTTTATCGTGCAGGGCAATGACATTACTTACACCAGAAATAGTAACTCGCTTTATACAAATACTCTTTTCTTCATTCAACCAAATTGGATTTTCATCAAGATTTGAGAAAGCAGTCTCAAGAACTTTCTTTTTCTCTGAAACTTTTAAAACTGAATTATTGAATTTTTCAACTTCAATTCTTGTATTTTCATACCTTTCTGTAAGAATCTGTTTTATTTTTTCATCATAAATATTTCCAATTCTTTTATAAAAATCATCTTTTTTCTTTGAGTCTTTAAACAAATCTGGAGCTATTTTCTCTCTTTTTGTAAACCTTTCATCTTTCCAAACCAGTTTTACCTTTTCCGGTACTTCAATTGTTTTCGCTTCGTCAATATAAATAGGATTTTTTGTTGGAGAATTTTTTCCACCAAAAGCTTTTTTAGGATTTCCTTCAAATTCTGCAAGTCTCATTAACAAAGCTTCTCGGTAAGATTGTTTGGCTACTTTTTTGATTTTATCTAAATCGAATTTTGTTCCAATTTTTTCTTCTTTAGTCTCATATTGTTGAATTTTACCATAAACAGTTTCTTTATGCAATTGTCCTCTTGGAGTAAGTTCAATTTTTTCTTTGTGATTATCTTTTCCTTTAGCTTTTATTTTGTTCTTGTTTCTCGTAACAACTTTATTTTTTGCTTTAAAAGAAATCAATATATTTTCTAATTGCTTTTTTGCTTCTGCTCTGAATTCATCAATCTGCATTGGAGGTTTAAACAAGAGTTTATTATTTTTATCTCTATATAAGTATTTCTGTTCTATTCCATAAACTTCGTGATATTTTTTATGAGTTTCATTATTTCTTGCATTCAAATTGTTTAAATACTGAACATGACTATAAGATGTGAAAGCAGCAGTTAACGCATCCATTGCATGATGCCGATGGTCATTACGTTTTGTCCAATCCTTGATTTTTTTCTCTTCCCGTCCGTTTTTCCCTTCAATAGTTTCAATTAAACCTAATTTATCATATTTAGGAAAGTTCAAATCTTTCATCACATTAACTAATTGCCAATCGCTTCGTAATCGGTTAGTAATGCTTCCTGTTGTTGTGTTAACAGTCCTAACAACTTCTTCCAACATTTGTTTAGCTTTTTTAGCAATATATTGGCTATTGCGTAAATCACGGTCAATAAAACCATCTGGAATCTCAGATGATTTCATTTTAAGTTTATTGTATTTTGACTTTTTGATAATACCTCTTTTTAGAAGACTTTCTATTCTTTCTAAATACTGCTCAAATTCGACTTCATTAAGTTCTTTTTCCTTTAAAAAGTCATAAGCAGTATCATTTGATTTTCTAATATTAACTTCGCGTTTTGAAAGTGTTTTATTTGAAAATGAATCATCAAATAACTTAGCTTGCGGAATTATATGTTCAATATCAAATTCTTTTGAAAATAACTTTTCCTTAGGAATATATTTATTAGTATAAATTGTTTTATGTCCGTTGCTTTCAAGTTCCTGCCATAATTTATATCTGATAATATCGTTTCTAGTAACTTTCGTAATACCAAAATCAGATTGAAGCAGCTTTCTAATTTTATCATGTTTAATGGTGGCTTGATTAATATCTTTTGTTGCTTTTTCTCTTTCCTTTGCACTTTTCTTTAAATCACGAGCTAACTCAATCCTAATCTCATCTGGTTTTCCTAAACTTTCATCCGCGATAATTGCATTTATCACATTAACCATTTGATTTAAAATTTTCTCAACAATTGGATTTCTTAAGGAGTTTTTGGGTAATAATTCTAATTTGTTTTTCAGTTCTCTGGAAGCTAATTCATTTTTATTTAGTGAGTGAGAGTGATTATATCCTGCATGAAAACAGGCAACATCATACCCATTTCCTTCTTTTAAATGGGGCAAGATTTTTCGTATTGCACGATTACATAAACTTCCATGGTCATCCTGAAGTTTTATATTTGCGATTATTTTTGCATAATCTTTTTTGAAGCCGAATTTTGTTTCAAGTTTCTCTAAAAGTTTTTCAATTCCTGATTGTGAATTATCACCTTCATAAGAATAAAGCAAATGCCATAATTGCATAATTGCTTGTTTGTCAAAATCATTTCCTTCAATTTCTGTGTCAAATGAAAGAATATCTGTATTAATCCCTAATTCAAGAAACTTCGTGCTAACGATTTCATTTATAGTATCAGATTTCATCGAAAAGTTAAAATCTTCATTTTCAAATTCTAAAATTTTCTGGTAAGCTTGGTAAAGTGCTGCATTTGTCCTGTTTCCTTCTATACTATTAAAATTAAGCTCATATTCATTTGGTTTTTTGGATAAAATTTTAAGTACTTCCTTATCTGTCAATTTATTCCTAATATTAAGTTCTTGAAATAAAAGTTGTTTTGTTTCAAGCTCAAGAACATACTTTTCACGTGTTTTCAAATCCTTAATTTCAAGATTATTTAATATTTGCCAGATTTTAAACTCTTGAAATAAAGGTGATGATTTTGGAATAGCTTTATGATGTTTTTCAAATTCACAATTGCTAATATGATGTTTTTGGGATTTTAATCTTCGCTGATAGAAAATTATTATATCTCGAATTTCTGTTTTAAGCTCAGGAGTTAGTTCAGGATAAAATTCTTTTTGTTTTCCCCAAATTGCATTGAATTCATCTAAGTAATCTTGTCTGTAAAAAACCTGATTTTTCAATCTTGTATGGGAATTCAATTTTAATTGATTGAACAAATATTCTCCAACAGTTTGTTTGTTAAATATTAGTTCTTTACTCCTGTCACTTATTGCACCAAGATAGCCGCTTGATGAATTAATATTGTTATTTATTTCAACAATAACATAAGCAACTTCTTCTTTTGTTAATTGTTGAGAGAAGGCTTCACTTCTCCATTTATATGCTTGTAATTTTGCTTCATCACGTTTTCCTTTGTTTTCAGCGAGATAGATTCCATATTTAGCTAAAAATATTTTTGAAGTTGCTTGTTTGCCTTTTCCATTTAATTGTTCTCTGAATTCATCATTCAATATTTCAGGATAGAATTGTTTTTGATAATTCCATATTTTATCTAATTCACTAATCAAATCAGAACGGTAAAAATCTGGTATATGCTTTTTTCCATTTTTCAGAATTTCATAAACGTACTGCCCAGAAGTTAAATCTTTTTCGTAAAGCGTCTTTGCAACTTCCATTCCATCAATTGCAGTTCCTTCATCATCTGATTGTGCTTTCCTACTGCTTTTATAACCTCTCTTTTTGTTAATCATTAAAAACACTTTGGCTAAATTTTCTTTTGATATTTTTTCACACACAGCTTTTGCTCGTAACTCATAAGTTGAAAATGTTGTGTTTTTGCCATCTTCAGATAGAATAGTGCTGGCATTTATAAAATCAATCTTTAAAAGGACTTCTAATAATGCTTTTCTTCGGAGTTGATATCTATCAAGATTTCTTCTAGCTCCTCGCTTTAAAGTTCTATCAGCATTGATTGAAGTTGCTTTTCCTTTTAAAAAATCATTTTCTTCATCCGTTGAAATTGGAATTACTCTTACACCAAGTTTTTCTATTGATGATTTTTCATTTTCGTTTTCAGCTTCATTAACATAAGCCCAGCCTATAGAAGTAGTTCCCAAATCCAAACCTAAAATTTTTTTCATAATATTTGTATTTTATATTTTTTTCATTATATTTGCAGTACAAATTGAAGCAATTCACAATAAGGATTATTCCGTTGTGAAAACATTTAAAGCGGCATCTTCGGATGTCGCTTTCTTTTTTTTACAATTCCATTTATCTTTTCTTTTTCCTTTTTTCTAATTCTTTAAAAATGATAAATATACGAATAAATAATCAATTACAAATACTATTTTAGTATTTTCTATGCTTTTTAATAAAAATCAATTATGCTAAATTGAAAAAATGAATGTTTGTAGTAGTCGGAGCGCGACTTGGAGTCGCACTCCGACTTATAGATTTATTAATAAAATCAATTGTGTTAATTTGAAAAACGAATGTTTTAATTTTTTTATTAATTTTGGATAAATATTTGTAATGCTGTTTTGCATATCATTTCTATTTTTAAAAATTTATTTACCATGAAAAAAATATTTTACGCATTTTTGATATTATCTTTATTAACAGGATGCACATCATCAAAAAAGTATTTACAGAGAGGCAGCTATGATTCTGCGATAAATAAGTCAGTTAAAAAACTTATTAAAAAGCCCGACAAAGAAAAAGAGATAGCTGTTTTGGAGCAAGCATATCGAATGGCAAACCAATCGGATAATGACAGGATAAAATTTCTTAAACAAAGTGGTCAGCCGGAAATTTGGGATGAAGTTTTTAAACGACTTAATAATATGAAAAATAGGCAAGCAAATGTAAAACGCCTTCAATCAAGTGTTCTGGCCAAAATCAATTTTGCCCCAATTGATTACGACAGTGAAATAATATCTGCAAAGAAAAAAGCGGCAGAATATTTTTATGTTCATGCATCGGAACTTCTCAAGAAGAATGAAAAATTTGCTGCAAGACAAGCTTATGAGGAATTTATAAAAGTTAAGAATTACTACAGTTCATATAAAGATGTTGATAGAAAAATTAATGAAGCTTATGTTTTAGGTGTAAATCACGTTCTTTTTAAAATGCAAAATAAATCTGGTATAGCTCTGCCAAAAAATTTCGAATCGGATTTATTAAAAATAAGTCTAAAAGAACTTAACAATAAATGGATAGATTATGATACGCGACAAGATAGGAATTTATTTTATGATTATACTATTCAGTTGGATTTAAAACTTATTAATATTACCCCTGAACTCGTAAAACAAAGGGATTACTCAGAATCAAAGAAAGTTGAAGATGGCTGGCAATATGTTTTAGACAATAGTGGAAATGTTATGAAAGATAGCTCCGGGAATGACCTAAAAGTTAAAAAATATAAAACTATTACCTGCTATATTACAGAAACTCATTTAACAAAAAAAGCTATTGTAAGCGGAAGTCTTGATTATTATGATAACCGAACAAAACAATTGATAAAAACCGACGCTGTTACTACAGAATCATTTTTTGACCATACTTTTGGTATTGCAAAAGGTGATTTGAATGCAATAACAAAAAAATCAAGACAATTGATAAGAACAAAACCACTTCCTTTTCCTCCAAATCTGGAAATGATTTACAGAACTAACGAGAACCTAAAGAAAATGACAAAAGACATTATTAACAGGAATAAGCGTTTGGTTGAAAATTAGTCGGCAGTGGAATTAATAACTGGATTTGCGTAAATATTCAGGAATGTTTTTTCCAAAGTTTTTTTGTCAGCATCAATATTTTTAATATGATTTAAAATATATTTTTCAAAATCTTCTTTCTCTTCTGGTGAATAAAAATTAATGAATTTATTATCATTGTTTAGCAAATCATAAGCAATGTAATTTGTTTTCCAAAGTTTATAATCTTTATAAATTTGCTTATCAATAATACTCGATATTTCATTTATTTTATCATTATTATTTCCATCTTTAATATTTTGAAGTTCTTCATTAATGGGTTTTCCAAGTGCGACATGAATTTTCCCTTTATATTGAGTGATGCCGGAAACTAAACTATGAATATCTTCATCGGGTTTTTTTGTATATGTTCCTTCTAAACATGAATATTTTTCTATAGCTTTAAAAATATCACATGGTTCATATTCATAAGAAATTGTAACTGGTACGATATTTAGCTCAGAAAAATTTTCAACAAATTCACCGTTATTACTCATATTTAACATCTTTAACAAGCCGGGTTCAGTTTTGTCATTTCCATCCTTTGTGCGACCTTTTTGTTGTGCTATCCAAATTGATGTATTTTCTTGAGTTATTTTATAACGTAAATAATACGATAATTTTTTTGAATTGAAAAGCATTTCTTTTTTTGAACCCTCACGAACTACTTCAAACATTTTGTTTACCTTGCAAACATCAATAATAAAATCAGAGGTCATTAAATTGCTTCCAAATGTAATTTCCGATGTTTCATAACCATGGTCAACCATTAATATTTGTACTATTGCTGAGTCTAATAAAATATCACGATGATTTGCAATAAATATATAAGCTTTATCTGGAGAAATGTTATCAAAGCCGGAGCAAGATAATCCGCTGGAGGTTTGTTTTAGAATTGACTTGATAGCAGGGTACATAAATGTTAACTGAAATTCTATTGCAGAGGTTATAGCATTAACTTCAGAAGTTACCTCTTCATTAGGTCTGTCAGGGAAAAGATAATTTATAACATTTGTAAAAATTGGATTTGCTGTGATTCTTCTTAAAGCAGAATTTATCTCTACATCATTATAGGGCTGAATATCTTCAAATTTAAGAAATTGATTCATGTAATTTTATTTTAATTTTTTCAAAGTTTAACAGTAGAATTATTTCCTGAATTATTTGGACATCTTTTATCAATAAAATTTATAGATTTTCTGTTTTCTTCCGCAAATTTTATTTTATTGATATTATTAATAGTGTCAAATTTTATCTGAGGTGCAACTCTTAATTTGGCTCTGAAATGGTCTTTTATTTTTTTCTCAAAGATTTCAGGAATATCTTTGCAACCAATTCTGATAAGGATTTCATCGGTTCCTATTTGATTAGTATAAACTTCAACAACGTAATTTTCAACTTCGTCAATATTGTCAAGAATATCGTATAAAGTAGATGGATAAATAGTTGTTCCTTTATATTTTATCATTTGTTTTTTTCTTCCGATAACCGGTCCTAAGCGCATAGTATTTCTTCCGCACTTGCACGGTTCACTAAAGTGATGGCAAATATCTCCGGTCTTAAATCGCAATAGTGGCATTCCTTCAACACCGAGAGTTGTAATTGTAACTTCACCAGCTTCTCCTTCGGAAACAGGATTGTCGTTTTCATCTAAAAATTCAACAATTATTAATTCAGGATGATGATGACCACCTTTTCCTTCACTACATTCTGTGAAAGCTGTTCCCATTTCAGTTGAAGCATAAGTAGAATACAATTTAATATCCCATTTATCTTTTATTTTTTTTCCTAAAGTTGTTAGAGAGAAATCTGTTTTTCGTAATGGCTCACCAATGCAAACTGCTTTTTTTATACTTGTTGACCTATAATCAATTCCGTTTTTTTCTGCCCATTCAACCAATTTTAATAGGAAAGACGGAACTGTAATTAATGTAGTAGGTAAAATTCTTTTTATGGTGTCCCATTGTAATTCGGGCATTCCATTTCCAACACGCACAATTCCAGCACCTAATTTTTTTACTCCAAGAAAATAAGCCAGACCTGCCATAAAACGACGGTCTATTGTTGTCATCAATTGATAAATATCATCTCTTGAGCCATCAGCACAAACAAAAGAAATACATTCGTTGTAAGCCAAACGGTCAAGGTCTTTGTCTGTCATTACAAAGGTTACGGGGTCGCCAAGTGTTCCTGAAGTAGTGATATAATCAATAATTTTATCTTTAGTAACACAGATAAAATCCTGATTCCTTTTTTGAAGGTCATCTTTTGTGGTTATTGGGATATTTTTAAGATCTTCTAAAGTTTTTATTTTAGTAATATCAATTTTGTTTTTTTTGAAAAGCTCAGAGTAAAATACTGAATTGTTTTCAAGATATATAAGCTGTTCTCTCAACCTTACTTCCTGGTAATTCTTTATTTCTTCAACAGATTTGGTTTCTATCTTTGGTATTTGCATTAATATTTTTGTCTTTTTATATTATTATTGTTTTTCCTTTTTAGGAATTTTATCTGCAATTCGTAATACATCTTCCGGACATGCACTCACGCAACGTTCACATAAAATGCAAGTTGGATGATTAACTCTTTCTTTTTTATGTACATAAGACATAACATCAATTAACATAGGACAGGCTAAATTACATAAATTACAACTTATGCAATCTTCAGCTTTTACTGGAGTAATTTTGAAGATGGAATAAGGTGCTATTACGCTTGAAACTGTTAGAAAGGGGCATAACATTCTGCAATAAGCTCTGCTTCCCCAAATTGATGTTAGAATTAATCCACTTGAAATAATGAATAAATTTTCTCCAATAATCCAATAACGTCTTAATTCTAAATTCTCAGCAGGATTCCAAAAAAATGCTACAAAAACAGAAAGAGAAACTAAGAAAACTAAATATCCCCAAGCAATTAAATTTGAACGTTTTTTCGGTTCTTTTTTACAGGATTTCTTGCTGTTTGTTAATTCGAAAAAAGCTCCAGTCCAACATACTCGGGAGCAAAAAGCATTGCCCAAAAAAAATGGTAACACAATTCTTGCTACTAACATTTGAATAAGAGCTCCGGTTACAATACCGGCTGACATATCAAAAAATATTTCGGGAAATTGAAAGTTAACTCCAACATATAAACTTAACCAGCCAAAAAGTAATCCTGCAAGGCCTAATTGTAAAAGTCGTCTTGAGAGCTGACGTAATTTAGGATATTTCCTGATAATTATTCTTGTTGTTGCATCCAAAAAACCTATGCTTGTGAATAGGATAAAATATCTTATATCACGTAAAAGCCATACTATAATTCCTATTAATGTGAAAATTAATAAAGTTATTATTGGAATTTTGTATTTCTTAAAAATCTGCATTTTTTTTATCCTGAAATATTATATGTATTATTTTTTAATTCAATGATTCTTTACAATTCTTTATTTTTTCTTTAATTATTTTAATTTCCTGAAGGGAGTTAACTTCTTCAGAAAGAGCAATCTCATAATAATCCATGCTTTTTTGATATTCTCTTTTGTAATTATAATAATTACCTAAAAACAAATAAGTCATAAAATTTTCAGGGTTTGTATTAATAAAATCTTTATCGGATAATTCGATTTCATTATCATTTTCAATAGCATTATTAATCAGTTGGCTAATTTTCTTGAATTTTTTAAAATTTTCAAAATCTACAGAAAACAAAAATGAATCGGCAGGAATATTAAGAGGCTTTTCGTAAATCTCAATATTTTCTTTTAGAGCAGGGAAATCTTTAAAAACTTTATCTAAATCATAACAAAAATATTTGCCGATTTGATAAGGATAGCTTGAAACCCACACTAATTTTTTTGTAGGTTTAAAAATTATTGAATGATGGGCGATAAGTTGGTTTATTGCTTTTTCGTTTCCAATTCCAATGTTTTTATCATTTAATCCTTTTTGGTCTCTTAGTATTTCGGCTGAATTATAAACACTCAATTTCTGAAATTTATCAATCAACTGATTTACTCTTTTATACCTGTGAATTGATGAGCTTTCCTTAATATTTTTCAAATTATTTTCATCATTAGATAGAACATCACTTTGAAAATGATTAGAGCAAATAATATAATTACTATCAGTTTCAAACAAACCAATTTTTTCGGGAGTTTTTTCAATAATTGCCGTTTTGTTATCTTCTGCCGAACCTATCATCAATGATTCGGAGACGAAAACATCACGTTTTTTTGCAATAGCATAAGCTTCATCAATATTGGAAGCATACTGCAAAATTTCTCTTGCAAGAATAGAAATCGGTGTCTTTGCTTCTGAGGGCATTGCAGATTTTGCTGCATTCATTGTAACAGTTAAACCTTTTTCGTTCATTCCCGAAACAGCTCCAATCATTCCTCCCCATGTTACCATCATAAACTTGAAACCTTTATCTGGATTAACAAACATTACAATTTTTTCTTTTGCAAATTCATCGCCAATAGAAAAATCTAAATTCCTTCCTACAATCAATGAGCTGTCTTGAGTTCTATTTCCCCATGCAGAAAAAGAAGTGCATCCTGCCAAATTCATATCTTGAAGTGCATGACCAATATCATGTGCTGCATGATAAATCAAAATCCTATGATAACTGGAAGCGATGTAAGAGAATTTATCTGATGATGAAAATGATACTCCGTAAATTTCTCGCAAATATTCATCTTTAATATAAGAGTCAATATCCCTGTTAAACCACGCAACAAAATACTTCAGGAAATTCATATAAAATTTTGAAGGAATCATTTTATTGATAAATCCTACAAATATTTTTTCCTGAGTTTCAATCAACTCTTTTGTAAGTTTTCCATTGATAACTCCACGTTCAAAAGCATCGCCTTCAAGATACATTTCCCAAATACCTGCATCGTTTTTTTTCAGCCAACTATTATTGCAAACATAAAAATCATTTTCAATTTTAGTTCTTTCAAAATCCAACGCACTTAAATCATTTGTTTCTGGTGGTGTTAATGTAACTACAATTTTGAAATATATTAAAAAAGCAATAATCAAAGTAGCAATTACAATCGCAAACCATAATAAA
Organism: uncultured Saprospiraceae bacterium; assembly: GCA_964385385.1. Lineage (GTDB taxonomy): Bacteria > Bacteroidota > Bacteroidia > Bacteroidales > CAYLPA01 > CAYLPA01. The sequence goes on from CAYLPA010000003.1 coordinate 13,780, forward strand.
AACTTATTCAATCTTCTATTTTTTCTATGATGCATCATTAACTTTTCTAATTAAATAATTTAGTCCAAGAAATTCGGAACAAGTAATTAGTGAACCAATGGTTACACCGAGAATTCCATGCAAACCTATGTTTTGACCTGTTAAAACTAAATTTGGAACTTTTGTCTTTTGGGAAATATATGAGGCTAATGCGTTAGAATAATCTTTTAATATTCCGTAAGGTGCACCTTCAACAGTTCCCGTATAATCCCTATATGTCAAAGGTGTTGAAGTGTAATATGCTTTTATTTTTCCTCTTAATCCGGGAAATTTTTTTTCAAGTTTACTAATAAATTGTTGAGCTTTATATTCCTTAAATTCCTTATAATCATCACCTCGCTTTTCAACAGTGGTGTTTTCCCACTTTTTCAATTCATCATATTTTATATAAGTCATAGCTATCATACAATCGGCATATTTATCCGATTTAGAGTTTGCAGGAGTATAACACATATATCCATCTGGCCATTTGTTTTTTAAATAAGAAGCTGAATCTAAATAAGTGTCTGTTCCCCAAACATTATTATCGTTATAATGATAAATATTATAATTCAGGTATTCGAATGTGTTTTCTTTAAAAACAATATAAATTGAAAAAAATGGAATTGTATTTTCAAGACTATTAATACGACTTCTATAACTTTTTCTTGTTAATCCGGTATCAAGCAATTCAAGAGTTTTAACCGGATGAATATCGGAGATAAAATTTTTGCCTTCGATAAGCTCGGAATTTGATAACTCTGCAAATTTTAAACTTTTATTATCGGCACCGGGAATAAGTTTTTTTACTTCACAATTTTTTAAAATTGTCCCACCATTTGCAATTATTGATTCAGAAAGAAAATCAGGAATTTGAGCTCCACCGTCAACAAGTCTCCACGAACTTTCAATTAGAGAATTATTAATTATTGCATGACAATATAAAGGAGTTTGATATTTTTTTCCGGCATATAATGAATTTAATCCTGAAAAAACATTTTGCAATCTTTCATTTTTAGTAATTGATTTTATATAGTCAAAAGCTCCCGTAGCAACATATTCGTTATCTATAACATTGTGTGTTTTGATTTCTCTAAGATTATAGATGTTCAACGAATTTGAGATTTCTTTCAGTTTATTTGAGTATTTAATCAGAGCTTCCTTTTCGTCAGGAAAACTTTGCAGAAGAGTGTTTACATAATTGTCATATCCCTGAGCAAATTTATATTCTGTTCCGGCAATGCTAATAATGTCAAAAGCATCTTCGTTGAGTTTTTTAATTTTTATTTTATCAATTAAATCAAAATATTTAAAAAAACGATGCAGGATTTGTCCTTTACCAAGGCTGCCAACGTAATGCATGCCCGTATCGAAAATACAATCATTACGAACAAAAGTCTGGAGGCATCCTCCTAATTGTCTGTTTTTTTCAAGGATACAAACATTATAGCCCTCTTTGCTTAGAATATATCCGCAAATCAAACCACCGAGTCCACTTCCTATTATTACAACATCGTATTTTTGCATATTATTTTAAATTAGTCACTAAAATTTCTAACTTTATCTATTAAATATTCTTGTCCTACCAATTCGCCACAAGTCATAATTGAACCTATTGTTACACCAAGAATGCCGTGAAGGTTAAGATTTTGACCAGTGAAAAACAAGTTTGGAATTTTTGTTTTTGGTAATATTAATGATTTAAAAGGAGCATTATAATCTTTCAAAATGCCATAAGATGAGCCATCGACTGTTCCAGTATAATCACGATAAGTCAAAGGCGTTGAAGTATAATATGATTTAATTTTACTTCGGATTTCAGGGAATTTCTGCTCAACTAAATCCAATAATTTTTCTGCTTTTCTTTTTTTGAAATCAAGATATTCATCACCACGTTTTTCTACAAATGTATTTTCCCATTTCTTCAATTCATCGAATTTCATATAAGTTATGACAATAGCTCCATCAGCAAATATTTCAGATTTTGAAATTGCCGGCGTATAAAACATAAAATTCTCAGGCCAGTTTTTTTCTGAATAATCTGAAGTCCAAACATCATCATCCTTGAAATAGTAGTGATTATGATTCATATAAGGAAAGCTATCTTTCTTGAAAGTAATATACAAAGTAAACATTCCCATAGTATTTTCAAGCTCACTTATTCGTTTTCTGTATGCCTTTTTAATTTGATTTTCATCAATCATTTGCAATGTTTTCGCAGGATGAACATCTGAAATAAAATGTTTCGCTTCTATTCGTTCGGAATTAGTGAGTTCAATAGATTTAATTTCATTATTCTCAATAATAAATTTATTCGCTTCATGTTTTTTTAGAACAACACCTCCGTTTTCAGTAATAGAGTCAGCGAGCAATTCGGCAAGTTGAAAACTTCCATCAACGAGTCGCCAGGCACTGTTTATGAATGAATAATTTATAAGTGCGTGAATATATAAAGGTGTTTTATCTTTTACTCCGGCATATAAAGAATTTGTTCCAGCTAAAACATTTCGTAGTTTTTTATCCGATGTAATTGAATTGATAAATCCGTAAGCACTTTCGTTAAATAAATTTGTATCAATAATATTTGCTTGTTCTTTACTAAGATTGAATAAAGGGAAAAAATTGCTTATGGTTTTTAATTTATGAATATATTTATCTAATGCTTCTTTTTCATTTGGAAAATCTTGCAACAAAGTATTTTTAAAATTTTCGTGTCCCTGAGCGAGTTTATATTCTTTGCCATCAAGAGTAACAATTTCAAATCCTTCAATATCCAATCTCTTGAGCTTTAATTTATTTAGAATGCCGAAATATTTAAAATAGCGGTTAAGGATTTGCCCTTTATCTAAACCTTCGGTATAATTTAGCCCTGTATTAAAAATTACATTATCGCGTTTAAAAGTTTGAAGACAACCACCGATTTGCCTGTTTTTTTCAATTACGCACACATTGTAACCCTCTTTACTTAGGATGTTTCCGCAAAGCAATCCACCAAGTCCACTTCCTATTATTACAATGTCATATTGGGGCATTATTTATGAATTAAATAAACAAAAAATTTTGAAAAATTTGGTTTAATTCTACCATCAAAATAATCGGCAAATATAATTATTCATAACGACATATAAAAAAGTAATTAAAATGCTTACACTAAGAAAATGTCTTAGCTATGTTTGACACAGTATATAACCTCTACTTAGTTTAATCTCCCGAATATATCAAGATAGAATACAAGCTGACAAATAAAATATTGTTAAAAACTAAAATAACGTACCTCCTTATTTTAGTTTTTTCGCAAATTCTAAAATAAGGTGTAATCCCATTGAAATAACAGAAGAATTTGTTTCAAACATTTTTATACATTTGCATTCGATTTATTCTAAGAATGTATAAGATTTTTTTATGAAGTTTCAATTGATATATCCCAAATGGGAAAAACTTGAAGGTCAAACAGTTTTTCATCTTCCACCTCACGGTCCTGTTGTTTTCGCAGCTTCTTTGCCTGAGTATGTAGAAGTTGAGTTTATTGACGAAAATGTTGAGCCTTTAAATTATGATGATAATGTTGACTTTGTTGGTATTTCCATGTTGTTGACAACACAAATAAAGAGAGGCTGGGAGATAGCAACTGAATACAGGAAACGTGGCAAAAAAGTAATTTTCGGTGGTATTTCAACAATGCTTCATGCAGAAGAAACAATGCAATATGCAGATTCAATTTTTCTTGGTGAATCCGAAGGAAGAATGGATGAAGTTTTTAGTGATTTCCGAAATAATAAGCTGAAAAAAGTTTATAATTTTATCAATGACCGACCTGATATTTCTATAGTTGGACCTGCAAGAAGAGACATTTTAAAAAGGGAATTTTATTATCATAAAGGCATTCAAATGGTTGACCTTTTTCATGCTTCAAGAGGTTGCCGTTTTAATTGTTATCCTTGTGCTGTTGCATATCTTGGAGGTCGTGAATTCAGACCGCGTCCTATCGAAAAATCAATTGAAGAATTAGAGACAATTGAAAATAACCGTATTTTTATTGTAGATAATTCTCTCGCAGGAAGCACAAAATGGGAGAAGGAACTTTTTAAAGAAATGATTCCTCTTAAAAAGAATTGGTGTAGCCATACTATTGAAGACAAACCAGAAGTTTTGGATTTAGCTGCTCAGGCAGGAGCATGGTATGTTTATCAGGCAATTTTTGATACATCAGATTATATTAAAGAACGCATTAAACGTTATCATGATTATGGTATTAGTGTTGAAGGAACTATTTTGCTGGGACTTGATGACCACACAGAATATAAAATCAAAAAATTAATAGACTTTCTTTTAGAGATTGACCTTGATTTAGCAGAGTTTGCTGTACTTACTCCATTTCCTCATACCAAGGCTTATGACGACCTTATAAAACAAAACAGAATATTTAATTCGAACTGGAATGATTATAATGCAGGGAAAGTTGTTTATCAACCTAAAAATATGACTGTAGATAAATTACAGGAATTATATCATTATGCTTGGGATACATTCTATAAAGACGAAACTCAAAATCAAAAAATGTTTAGACTTATGTTGAAGGTTGCAAACAAAGAAGTTGAAAATGGAACCTACAAATCAAGATATAATGACCTAAATGCGGTAAGTTTTGGTAAAGATGTGATTAGATAATAGAATTTGCTATGATGACAGAAACCAAATATGTTGATGATATTTATGATTATAAAGGATTATGGGATGCTCCATCAAAATGTGGGCTGAAAATAATTAGAAAATCCGACGAAGTAATTGTTATTGCAACAGATTTGTATGATAAAAATCCGGGAACTTCGGTAACAGATTGTTGTGCTATGTTTGCAACAAAATTATGCGAAGAGAAAAATATAAATCATAAAGACCTCGTTTTTATTGAACATACTCCTGACCTAAAATCAAAATTATCGTTTAATAATGAAACTTTTTATAGAGTAGAATTTGATTGGAGTGATGATAAATTTTGTAATCCAAAATGGCAGTCAGTTTCAAAGAAGGAAATTAATGACTTTATTGAAATAAAATGAAAAAATTATTATTAATATTATTGTTGACCACAATTAGTATTATTTTATTTTCTCAGGGAAAGTTTAAACAAACAATCAAAGGTGTTGTTGTTGATAAACAGTCCCAAATTCCATTACCCGGAGCAACAATTATCTTGCAGAATTTTGACCCGATAGTAGGTACCATTTCTGATGCTGAAGGTCATTTTAAACTCGAAAAAATTCCTATTGGAAGAGTTGATATTCAGGTAAGCTATGTTGGTTATAAATCTTTTGTATTAAATAATTTGCTTTTAAGTTCAGGTAAAGAACTGATTTTAAGAATTGAAATAGAAGAAAGTATTACCAAGATAGGAGAGGTAGTTATTAAAGCAAATTCAAGGAAAGACCAGCCAATAAATAATATGGCTGTGATAAGTGCCCGTTCTTTTACAGTGGAAGAAACCAGTAGATATGCCGGAAGTTATGGTGACCCGGCACGTATGGCTTCAAATTATGCAGGCGTTATGACAGGTAGAGATAACCGAAATGATATTGTTATTAGAGGTAATTCGTCTATGGGAATTCTTTGGAAATTAGATGATATTGAAATTACAAATCCCAGCCATTATGCAGCTTTAGGAACTACAGGAGGTCCAATTTCTATTTTGAATAATAATCTGTTAACAAACTCTGACTTTTTAACAGGAGCTTTTCCTGCTGAATATGGAAATGCACTTGCCGGAGTTTTTGATTTAAAAATGCGAAACGGAAATAATGAAAATAGAGAGTACTGGTTGCAAACAGGATGGAATGGTTTGGAAATTGGAGCAGAAGGACCTTTTTCAAAAAAATCAAGAGCATCATACCTTGTTTCATATCGTTATTCTTTGTTAGAGCTTATTAATGCTGTAGGAATTAATTTAGATATTAATCCTAAATATCAGGATTTGAATTTTAAAATTAACATCCCTAATAAAAAAGGAAGAATTACAATATTCGGAATTGGTGGCACAAGTCAGATAAATCTTTTTGAAAAAAATAAAGACCAGGAAGATTGGTCATTTGAAAATTCGGGAGAAAATGTTGCAAATAGCTCCGATATTGGAATTTTTGCTATTTCTAACCTGTTTTTCATAAATGAGAAAACAAGGATAAAAACAAGTGTATCAGTTTTGGGTTCTGTTGTGTCATCTAAAATTGACACTTTCAGCATATCCAATATGTCTTTGTTTACAAAAGCAGGAGAAAATTCTTCGGAAATAAAATATTCTATTTCAAGCACTTTAAAGAAAAAATTTAATGTTAAGAATAATGCTGAAATAGGAATTTCCTTCGATATTTATGATTTTAACTATAGGGACAGTACTTATTTGCATAGCAAGTATGTTAAAGATACCGATGCAAAAGGAAGCATGAATTTATTAAGAGCTTTTGCTCAGTTGCAACATAAATTTTCTGATAATCTTTCATTGTTCACAGGATTAAATTATCAATTACTAACATTCAACAGTTCCCAAGTCATTGAGCCAAGATTGGGATTAAAATGGAAATTTAGTAATATTCAGTCTGTTAATTTGGGATTTGGAATGCATAGCCAATTACAGCCTCGTATGTTTTATTATATTCAGTCGCAATTGCCTGATGGCTCTTATATGCAAAGCAATAATAATTTGGATTTTTCAAAAAGCAATCATTTTGTTTTAGGATATGATTATTTGTTAAATGAAAATTTAAGACTGAAGTTTGAGAGTTATTACCAGAAATTATATGATGTTCCTGTTAAAGAAAGTTTAGAGGCATATTCATTAATAAATTCCGGAGTTGAATATTTTGTTGGAAGAGAAGACAGCCTAATAAATCAAGGAACTGGCGAAAATTATGGTGTTGAATTAACATTGGAAAAATTTTTCAGCAAAAATTATTACTATCTGATAACAATGTCATTGTTCAATTCCAAATATATGGGATACGATAAAATTGAAAGAAATACGGCTTTCAATACAAATTATTTGTTGAACGCTGTTGGCGGTTATGAATTTAAAGTAGGCAAGAAAAAAAATGGTATCCTATCGCTTGGAATAAAAGCAACATGGACAGGTGGCAGACCTTATATTCCTTTTGATGTTGATGAAACAATAAAACAAGGAACTGAAGTTTTGGATTGGGATAATGCCTACAAAAAAAGATATGATGATTACAAAAGATTAAGTTTGCGAATAGGATTAAAAAGAAACAGAGAAAAATTTAATATTGAACTGATTTTAGATTTACAATATAGAACTAATTATACGAGTATTTATATTGAAAGAATAGATGTTGAGACTGGAGAAATTAAGAATTATCAAAAAATGGGTTTTTATCCAATGACTACTTGGAGAATTCAGTTTTAAACTGTTAGATTAATGTTCGCAAATTCAAAGCTTTTCTAAACATAAATTCCAAACAATAGGATTAAATAATTCTTTCAGTAATTATAATAGAATTGTTGAAATGGATATTATTTTATAAAAAAAACGTAAATATGTATTGGAATTAATACAAATATGTGTATATTTGTAAATGAATATTAATTCTAAAAAAAATGGAAAATACCTCCACTCCAAAAAAAACTAAATTATTAGCTGTTATTATTTCCAAAAAGTTGCATTATCTAAGCTTTTTCATAATATTAATGTTTGGTTCATTAATAATTTCTTTTGGTCAAACTTCGAATATTTGGTTTTTTGGCAATTATGCAGGAGTTAACTTAGATACTACACCTCCTTCTGTATTTACTTCAAGCATGATGAACACACCTGAGGGTTGTGCAAGTTGTTTATGTAAGTCCAGTTGTCCATGTAATCCAATCGCTCTACTTGAATATTATTCAAATGGTAAAAAGTTATGGAATGGAAATCACCAACTTATTATGCAAGATTTAAACGGAAGTATTTATTCTACGCAATCTGCCCTAATTGTCAAACATTCAAGAGCAAAGTTTACTTATGTCTTTACTACTGATGCTATGGGTGGTAGTCATGGACTACAATATACTATTTTAAAAGGCAATGTAGTTGAATCTAAAAACAATCCTTTGCTTGGTAATGCTACAGAAAGATTAACAATAGCTTTACATTGCAATCATCATGATTTTTGGATTATCACTCATGGCTGGAATTCCAATGCTTTTTATGCTTATAAACTCACTAAATATGGCTTGGAAACAACTCCAATAATTAGTTATGCAGGTAGTGTTCATAATGGAAATCTTAATAATGGTGCCGGATATTTAAAGGCATCACCAAAGAGCAATTTTCTGGCACAAGCCATCTTGGGTGCAGGCAAACTTGAAGTTTTCCGTTTTGACAATCAAAATGGTGTAGTTTTCGCTCCTATCACAATACCAAACATACCGAATCCTTATGGAGTTGAATTTTCAGAAACAGAAGATATCTTGTATGTATCATCCGCATCAGGAAGCATTTACCAGTATAAACTACATAATTACGACAGCAATAGTGTCATAATTTCTAAAAAAATAATACTTCAATCCTCAAATCTAATAGGAGCTTTACAAATAGCCAAGGATAATATAATTTATGTTTCAGTTGATAATAAATATTTTCTTGGAGCTATCACTAAACCTGACATTGATGGACTCGCATGTAATTATAATCCAAATTATATCTACCTTAAAGGAAAAAAAACAGAAGCCGGACTACCACCAAAAATACCTAAACAAAACTATCCTGAGATTGTTGCTAATGAACCATGTATTGGAGATACTTCTTTTTTTAAAATATCAAAAATACCAACTATTTTAGATTCTGTGTTCTGGGATTTTGGTGATTCTGAAACTACACTTGACACTTCAACTAGTATGAAACCTTGGTATATATATCCAAAATCCGACACTTTTGAAGTTGTTTTGTATTTATACTACTGTGGCAGCGTTGACACACTTACAGAATCTATTATGATAATTGACAAACCTAATGTAAATCTTGGTTCAGATACATCTTTCTGTGCAAATACATTTATAACTTTGTCGGGAGGTAATGGGTCAAATTTTTTATGGAGCAATGGAGATACAAGCCAAAATTTGACTGTAACTCAATCTGGAACATACTTTGTTAGGGCATCCAATAAGTGCGGAGACAGCTATGATACCATTGTAATAGAGAACATCTGGCCAGTACCATACATTTCATTACCTGCAGACAGTAATATTTGCACTGGGGATAGTATTCTTCTATTTGCCGGTGATTCCAATTACATTTATATATGGCAGAGCATCGACACATCATTGTTTTATACGGCAAAAAATGCCGGTACTTATTTTCTTACTGCTACAAATGAATACAATTGCAAAGCATCAGATAATTTTACTCTTAGCATTACGTTTCCTCCTCAAGCCAAGTTAGGAAATGATACAAATATTTGTGTCGGTTTTCCTTTTTTATTAGATGCAGGCTATGCTAATAACTATTTATGGAACAATGGTAATATTACCCAATATAATCTTATTGATGAAAGCGGGCTTGTGATTGTTGAAGTTAGTAATAAATGTGGTAATGATATCGACAGCATTAATGTTACTGTGGAAGAATGTAACCAAAAAATTTATGTCCCAAACGCATTTACACCAAATGGAGATGGAGAAAACGATTTATTCTTTCCAAAAGGTTATAGCATTGATTGGAATACATTAGAAATGTCTATATATGACAGATGGGGCGAACAAATTTATGTTACAAATGATGTAAATAAAGGTTGGGATGGCAAAATTCAGGGGAGTGATAAGCTCTGTAAACTCGGTGTTTATTCTTGGTTAATAATAGTTAATGATATATATGGAAATAAAATTAAACAAACCGGTACAGTTACTTTATTGCGATAAAAATATTTGTATTGATTCAGTGCAACCTTTTGTTTAATCTCTTGTCTTTTTATAATATCAATATGTATTTTTATTAAATTCATTTATTTAACTTTGATAAAAAAATCGCAGAATTCTTTAGTAAGTTTGAATTATAAAGAAATAAAGAATATTATTTATCCTATGTTTATTTGAGTTTAGAATTTTAATCTTTTTTAAATTTTAAAACATAAATCAAGTTTGATGTAAATTTTGTATTATCAATTATTTCAACATCCAAATTATAATTAGCTGCAAAATCTGTAATTTTATTTTCCGATAAAAAGAAAAGTTTTTCATAGTTCGTTTTATTAAATCCGAAACGTGTTGAGAAAAACTCGGTATATTTTGTTCCCCAGTGTCTTTTCTTTAAATCTTTGTTTGCATCACGAATAATAATTATTCCATTTGGATTCAAATTCTCAATACAATTTTTTACAACTATTTCTTGTTGTTGTTCGGGGATATAATGTAAAACATCACTTAAAATAAATACATCGGTTTTGTCGAAAGAGAAATTTTCTACATCACCGGAAATAAACTTTATGCGTTTTTTTATTTCCTGATTATATAAGACACAATTGTTTGCAATTTCAATTTTTTTGCTATCATAATCAATGCCAATAATGTTTCTTTTATTGGAAAGAAATCCAAGCATATGAGACATAAATCCGTATCCACAACCAATATCAACAATATTTGCTTCTGCAGGAATCAGATTGTTAAATAAAGAATAATTTTTTTCTAATCGTAGTTTTATTCTCAAATACCATTCTAAAACCGGACCTTTATAAATATATTGTTTTATTAATCTGTCTTTGAAATAATCCGGTGTTTCTTCTTCAACCTTAAGTTTTTCATATTCTTTGCGGAAGAAATTAGCCATTGATTTTGCATGTAACAAATTTGTATCTCCCAATTTTCCGTCTTTAAGATTAATTCTATCAAATATTTTTATAGTAATATGACCGGTTCTCATAAAGAATTCGGTTTTGTTTAGACAATCTCCGGCACCACGAATTATTAAGGGCAATACTTCTAAATCTAATTTGTCGGCGAGATAAAAAGCTCCTTTGTGGAAACGATTCATCTTTTCTGTTTTTGACCTGCTTCCTTCAGGAAAAGCTAAAATTGAAAAACCGTCTTTAACTTTCTCTTGCAAATATTCTACACTTTTTTCATATCCTTCAGCAACAGGATAAAATCCAATATATCTTACAAGAAATCCAAAAAATTTGCTTTTCCATACCCAATCATTTATCAAAATAATTGTTTTTGGATGTAACATTAATAGAAGAACTAAATCAAGGTGCGACTGGTGATTGGAAACTATTATGGCTGGTTTTTTAAATGTTGATGAATTATAATTAATTAATGTCTTTTTGATAAAAATATTTTCATAAACGATTATCTTACAAAACACCATTAATATATAATGCATCATTAGTTTTTTCTTTTTCTTTTTAATAGGAATTATGAAAAATATTGGTAATAATGATGTCATAATAATACAGCCAATAAGAAAAACAATTAAGGTGTAAATTGAGATTAAAAAATTTTTTAATGTTACCGGAGAAAATCTATTTTTTCCTTTAGATAATACCAAAAATCTAAATAGTAAAGGAAGTATAGTGTAGGAAATAATTACAACAGACGAAATCCCGATAATAGAAACAAGAGCTATGGATTGTAAGGCAGGATGTTTGGCGAAAATCAATACACCAACTCCTGTAATTGTTGTTATTGCCGAAAGCAAAATTGATGTTTTGTATGTATGCAAATTCTTAATTCCTGTGTTATATTCCTGTAACAATCCTCGTATAATAAAGATGCTGTAATCAATGCCTAATCCAAAAATAAGAGTAGAAATAATTATGTTGAAAATATTGAACTTAATGCCGAAAATTCCCATTATTCCAAGTGTCCAGAGCCAGCTTATTATTATCGGTATAAAAGTTATTAATCCTAATTCTATCCTTCCAAATGCAAAAATCAAAATAAGTAAAACGATTAATAATGAAATCTTGACCAACAAACTAAAATCTTTTCTTAAAGTATCAATAAACTGAGAAACAAAATTTCCTTTATCAAGAATTGTTATATCGCTATCATTTGAAAATGCTTCATAGATTTGCTTTTTATTGTTTTTGTCAACTTTTAATAGTGTAATCACAGATGATAATTCATCTTTTTCGCTAATATAATCTTTAAAAAACAGTTCTCTGATTTTGTTGAATTTGTCAGCTTCTAATGTTTTATATTGCTTGCTAAGTAGATTATAGAATTTTTCAAAAGCATTTTCTTTAAACTTATATATTTTTCCTTCATCAATAAGATTTTGTTCTAACTGATGTCTTTTTTCAACAGTCCAATATTGATTCCACGATTCTATTCTATGTTTTTGTAATGAATCAGAAATTAGTAATGTGCTTACTGAAGTATATTTATTTATAATATTTTGATTAGCGAGATTTTCAATTTTATCTTGAATTTTTTCATTGTTTATTAAAGCCTGATTTAAGTCTTTGCCGGAGCAAGCAATAAAAATCGACTTGAGTTTATAATTGTTTATTCTGTCAAGATTTTCTTCTGCAATAGTTAGTTCATCAGAAACATAACTCATTTTTTCCATGTCTTTTTCAAAACTCACATATTTTGATGTGAAAATAAAAACGATAGAAACAACAACAATGATTGAAATAAGGAAATAGTTTTTATCAAATCTGTATGAAGTAAATTTTTCGATGAAATTTGTATTTGTAAAATCGGAATCTTTTTTTGATTTAAGTTTTCGAATTTTCAAAAGATGAGGTAAAACAATTAAAGAAAACAGTGCAGCAGTAAAAACACTAAAAGCCGTAAAAAGACCTAATTCGTGAAGCGTTTCTGATGATACAAGAAATAAACACAGGAATGCTGAGGCTGTTGTTAGGCTGCTCACAATAATTGGAAATGAAACATCTCTTATAGTATCTTTTATAGAATTTTTGTGACGGAAATGAGTAAATATATGCAAAGAATAATCAACAGTAATTCCAAGCAAGACAGCACCAATGCTTAGAGAGATTAAAGAAATTTGAGATTTTATCAAAAACAAAAGAGCAAGCGAAACTAAACTGCCGAAAATTGCAGGAAGAAATACAAAGACAAAAATTCTCAGCCGCCTGAAATAAAAACCTATAAGCAGTATTAAAATAATTAAAGCAATTGAAACAGTTAATATTATATCTTTTTTTATTCTCTTAGCATTACAGACAGAAACTGCAGTTGCACCAAAATATTCGGCTTTTACAATATTATCGTTTTTGTTGGAAATGTTTAATAATACTTCATCGAGAGCATCGATAAAATCTGCGTTTTTTGAAGTTTCGTTAACAGGATTTAAAGTTGTAATAAACAACAATAAGTTTTTCTGGTCTTTTGTGAAAATGTATCCGTTATGAATTTGGTAGTTATCATCAAATTGAAGCGATTGCAATTTCTTTAATGCAATGGCATTGATTCCTACCGGATCGTCCATAATATATTTTTTCAAAGCAAAACTTGCTGGAGAAATCAAGGTCTTATAGTTGTTTTTCATTGATGTTTTTACTGATTGCTCACTTATAAGAGAATCAATTTTTTTATAATCTTTTTCATCTAAAAAAACAGGCAGGTTATCGTAGATAATAGAATATACTTCACCGATTAAATCATCAGAAACTTTATAAAAAACTTCTTTTACAAATGGGGCAAAGTGTTCGTTTTGCAATGTGTCAACAAACTCATTTGTGAAATCAATAAGCTTGTCGGGTGAAGCAATTTCATTTGTGTCGGATAGCGAAACATTAATTATTAACTTATCTGAAAACGAGAAGTCTTGTAATGAAACATTAGTTTTATCAGCATTTTTATTAACAGGCAGCATTTTGGAAATGTTTTCTTCAAATGTTAGTTTTGACGAAAAATAAGCTGCCAATAAAGCAATAACTAATATTATTGAAATGAAAATTGCACGATGGCTTTTAAAATAATTATATAATAAAATAAAAAACTGATACATTAAATTATTGTTTTATTATTCAGGATTAAGGGTTTTTTTTCTGAAAAATTCTAAAAATGCGAAAGTAATAAGACCGAAGCAAAAAGACAGAAATAATCCAAAAATAAAGCTACCGACAATATATTGCATTAGATTATCTTTCACAAATTCAAACGTAATTCCCGAAAATTCTATAAGGTTAATACTATTATTAAAAACTATACCTCCGAAAATATAACTGAAATACAAAATAAAAGGAATCATTGGCGGGATACTTATATTAGCCGCAACAATTACAATAAATTTGTTAAGTTTAAAAACATGTGCTAAAGCAATTGCAATAATTAATTGATAGCCCCAAACTGGTGCTATTCCCATAAAAATTCCAAACATTACTGATAAAACTATTTTTATGTTTGAGTCTTTTGTATATATTAAATTTTTATAAAAAAATTCTTTTATTGTTTTTCTATTCAGGTATTTAATAAAATTAAAAGGTTTGATATAGACAATTGCTATGAACACTAAAAGTGAATTTAATAAGCTGACTCTGGCAAAATCACGGAAAGGACGAAAATGCGAAACTCTCGTTTCTTTGGGAGCATAAAAAACGCTTATAGGAATTGAAATAACTTTTATCTTTTTCCATGCTGCTTTAACAAGAACTTCAATTTCGAACTCATATTTATTCGTAAAATATTTAATGTTCTTTATCTTTTCCAAAGGGTAGAGTCTGAAACCCGATTGAGTGTCAGCTAAATTTATGCCTGTTTCAAATCTAAACCAGAAATTAGAAAATTTATGCCCGAAACTGCTCTTTGCCGGAATTCCCTCTTTATTCATATTTCTTGCTCCAACAATAATAGCTTCAGGTTCGGTATCCAGTTGAGCAATAAATGCAGGTAAATCATCAGGGAAATGTTGTCCGTCTGAGTCAATTGTAATGGCATATTTAAAACCACTTTCAAGTGCTTGTTTAAATCCTTTTCTTATGGCAAAACCTTTGCCTTGGTTTTCGGAATAATCAATAATAATTAGTGAAGAATATTTCTTTAGAAGTTTTGAAGTATCGTCAGTAGAGCCATCGTTAATAATAATAATATTATCAGTATATTTCAAAACACCAGTAATAACATTATCAATAGTTTTGCAGTTATTATAAGTAGGAATAATAACACAGCACTTTTTTTCTTGAATTTTTTTTATATAAGATTTATCCTTATTCATTTTTCATTGATAAATTCTCACTAAAGATTCCTTTAAATTTAAAGAAAATTTTCTTTTCAAACGAAATAACAACATTGAGCTGAAAAGCATCATCATCATTTTTTACCTTATAATTAACATTAAGCATTTTGTTAATCTCAGGTTTTATCATTGAAATAAATTTAATATTGCTGCCTTGGTTCAAAAATAATTTTTTGTTAAAAAGCTCCGACATTATTTCTTTAATCATCTGAATTATACACACACCGGGGACTATAGGATTTCCGGGAAAATGTCCTTTATAAATTTCATGTTCCTCATTCAGTTCAATTGAAACATTAAATTCATCAGAATTATCTTTTGAATAATCGGTATCAATAATTTTAAAGAAATTGCCTAATAACATTTTAGATTTCAATTAGTTTCAGCTTAATATTTAATTTTATATTATGATGCAAGATATTAATTTTTTCAGGATAATCATCTTTATAATCCTTTAACTCTATTGTAACTTTTTTGAAAATTCCGGAAAGGCTCTCAATTAATACTAATTTGTCTGCCTTGGTATTTATGTGATAATAATTATTTCGCTTATTCTTTTTTAATTTATACACGAGATTGTTTTCATCTTCAAGTATTTTTGCTTTACCCGAGACCATATTATTCATCAGAATTAATCTCAGGTCTTTTTCAAGAGTTTTCAGGATAGCTTTTTTATTAAGCATTTCGAGACAATAATGAACTTCAAATTCATCATCATGAAATTCAAATTCAAAAATTTTAATT
Organism: uncultured Saprospiraceae bacterium; assembly: GCA_964385385.1. Lineage (GTDB taxonomy): Bacteria > Bacteroidota > Bacteroidia > Bacteroidales > CAYLPA01 > CAYLPA01. The sequence goes on from CAYLPA010000003.1 coordinate 29,726, forward strand.
CCTAATTCAGTAACTAAAACTATTTTCTTATTGTTTTCTTTTATTGATTTGACAAACAACAAACCACTAAAGTTATTATCATAAAGATCAATCTGAGTTTTAAATAGAATTTTATTGGAATCATTACCAAAAATGAACTTTATTTCATTGGGATTTAACTGTCTTTTTTCAATTTTATGTAAATTCCCATGAAATGAAATTGAACAACTGCTAAGCAGAAGAATCAAAAAACAACTAAAAAGAAAATTTTTCATCGGGTATCTTTTGGTTCAATTTTTTATTGATAAATTCCATTTTTGTATAATCTCCCGAAAGCTCAAATATTTTTAATATTGAAACCGAATAATCCACTTTGTTAAAATAAATTTCAATATTGCTCAAAAACTCTCTCATCTGTTTGGAATAAGGCGTCAATTTTACATAATAGAATTTGCTGCTTTCAAAATATTCGATTTTATAATCTTTGTCATTATTAAGGATTTCTCCCTGAACACAACCGGCAATAATATTATTAATTTCTTTAAAAACTTTATTGGATTTCATATCGTATTTGCTTTCTTTATCCTCGTCTTTAATAAAGATTTTATCATTATTAATAATTATCATATAGTCGAAAGGCTCAGTATATTGCCATCTGATTTTATTTTCTTTTTTATAATAAAAAAGACCTTTGCTGATAATTATTTCGGATAAAAAACTCAGGTTTTTTTCCTGAATAAATTTGCTTTCGATAGTGTTTGTTTTTTTTGTCATTTCTGCAAGTTTCGATTTAAAAGCAGAAATGTCTTTTATTGTTTTATATGATGATTGGGAAATAGCTGAAAAGCTGAATAAAATGAAAAAGGAAAATATAACGATATTTTTATTATTGATTTTCATAAGCATCTGTGTTTAAAAATTTATCAAGGCGAACGAATTTGTAATTATTTGATAAAGCATATTCAAAAAAACTTCTTAAAACTTTTATTATTTCAGGATTAAGGTCGTGAAACAAAATAATATCTCCCGATGAAAGTTTTCTTTTTACCTTTGCTAATATATTTTTATAATTTTTATTTTTTGTGTCTAAAGACCTTAAACTCCATCCAATTGCAGTATATTTCATTTTGTCAACTGCTTTTTTCAGTGCAGGATTTGTAACACCATAAGGAGGACGAAAAAATTTTACTTTTTTTCCTATAGTTTGATAAATAACATCTTCGGTTTTGAGCAATTCTTCTGACATTTTTTTTGATGAAAAAAAGTCAAAATAATTGGAATGAGAATAAGAATGATTTCCAACAATATGTCCTTCCATATTAATTCTTTCTAAAATTTCCTTGTTCTGTGCAATCTGCTTGCCAATGCAAAAAAAAGCAGCTTTTATTTCAAATTCTTTTAGCAAGTCAAGAATCAAAGGACTAATTTCTTTAACAGGTCCATCATCAAAAGTGATGGCAATTTCTTTGTTATTGTTTGGCTTTGAACAAATTGTTTTTATGTAAAAGTTAGAGTTAATATAAAATGAACCATAAATAAGAATCAGGATGTAAACAAAAATTAATAGTGCAAAGAATATGAAACTTATTGAGATTAAAAAAAAATTCAATAAATTTAATATCGTAAATAAAGAAAGAAAAGCAGCAGAAATTCTCGTTATTTTTAACATTCGGAAATTAAAATTAAGGAATGATTAATATTCTTGTAATGATTGTAAATTAAGATGTTTCTAATTTTTTTATTTGTTTGCTTGCCAAGTTTTATAACATCAGGAACATATTGCTTTTTGATAATATTAGCACCGAGCCACAGAGCAAAAGCTGTTGATGTATGATATTCGCCGCACAAATGTTTGTAATATGCAAAATCATTATTATTGAAATAAGATTTTTTTAAATCATAATAAATTTCATCAAATTTTGTGTTACCATTTAATCCAAAAATTATCAAATCAAGAGCATTTGCATCAATCTTTGCATCTGAAAGAAATTTAGAAATATTATCTTCAATAGCTTGATTGTTTTCTGGTTTGTAGAATGTTGAAACCGAAGATATTTTAGCATAATTACTCTCGTCTTTTTCTTTTGAAAGCGTGAAAAATGAAGCTCCTTCACCGGCAATACTTCCCCTTGTTTTATAATCTAAAAGTTTTAGATTGTTTATTGAAGGGTTTTTCCAAAGCCCTAACCTTTTTGTAATTAGGAATGAATTCTGAGTAATTTCATCTGCTCCACCGACAAGAACATTATTTGCATTGTTTTCATTTAACAACATCATGCTATCCAACAAAGCACTCTCGAAAGAAATTCCACGATGAACATAAGCATAATTATAATTATGACACTTCAGCATCAGGGCAATTTGAGCACTAATTGTATTGTGTGTTGATTGAATAAAAGGAGTAGGAGGTAAAAATGACTCCTTATTAACAATCATTGACGACAAAAATTTTTCGGTATCATCAATACAGCCTAATCCTGTTCCGGTAATTATTGCATCAGGAATTTCAATATTGGCATCATCAAGAGAAGTTTGTGCAGCATAAATCCCCATTTTTATTATCTTGCTCATTCTTCGTAATTGCATGGGCTTAATAATTTTTTTATAGTCGGGCTCAATACATTTAAGATAATCTTCCTTATACTCAACAATATCATCTAAGAAATTATCATTATCAAATGTTTTCTGCGGCGAAATGTTTCCGATACCTTTTATATAGATTTCCATATTAAATTTAGCTATCTGTTTTTATGATATTTCTTCAAGAGATTTATTATTATTTTCTGAATTAATTTTGTAAAAATAATCAAACCTTTGAAAATAACAATGCTGAGTTATTTCCTCCAAAACCAAAGGAGTTTGACAGCACATTGTTTATTTCAACGTTTTGCATCAAGTTTGTGATTGGGCAAAAACTTAGCTCTTTCATCTGTTTTGTGAAATTCAGATTGGGAAATATTGTTTGATGTTTTATTGATAACGTACTTATAACTGCTTCTATTCCACCTGTAGCACCTAAAGTATGACCTGTAAATGATTTAGTGGAACTTAATCTTGGTATTTTTTTATCAAAAATTCTCTCAATTGCTTTTCCTTCCGAAAGGTCGTTATTAATTGTGCCGGTTCCGTGGGCATTAATATAATCAATTTCATCAATTGAAAGCTGACTCATGTCAATAGCTCCTTTCATTGCTAAATATGCTCCATAGCCATCGGGTGAAGAAGCGGTTTGATGAAAAGCATCGCAAGAATTGTTATAACCGGTTAATTCGCAAAGTATTTCTTTTTTATCTAAACTAACAGATTCTTCAGATTCTAAAATAATATAACCGGCGCCTTCACCAATTGTAAGTCCATTTCTGGTATCATCGAAGGGTTTGCAAATATCTTTGTCAAGTATCATCAAAGTGTTAAATCCGTTCAAAGTGAATTTAGTTAATGAATCGGTGCCACCACAAACTACTCTGTCGAGAATACCATTTTTAATTAATCTTGCTCCAAACATTATTGAATTAGCCGATGATGAACAAGCTGTGCTAATAGTTGTGATGTAATCCTTTACGCCAAGATAATCTGCGATTTTTTCGGTACTTTCTCCGCAATCGTGAGTAACAACATCAATTAATTTTCCGGCTTTATTATCATTGATAAATTCCTTGTAGAAATTTTCGCTTTTATCCATACCTCCAACAGAAGTGGCTGAAACAAGTCCTGTTCTTTTCTCAGAAACTTTAGTAATTCCTGAATTTTCCAGAGCTTCTTTTGCTGCGAGTATTCCTAATAAAGCAGTTCTTGTATAATCTTTTTTTCCTGTTAGTCCTGATATTTCTAATAATTCGGAATTTGATAGTTTTACTTCCGCAACAGGAATTTCATTTTTGTAAATAGAATCTAAGAAGGATGCAAAACCAATACCGGATTTTGAAAGCTTCAGTGAATTCAATACTTCGGCAGTGTTATTTCCAATGGCAGAAACAATGCCTATTCCCGTTACAAAAACTTTTTTTGACATTTATTTGTTCTCCATAATATATTCAGCCATTGTTCTCACTGAATGTAATATTTTCTTACCGTCTTCGGCTTCAATTATTTTTAATCCGTAATTTTTTTCTAATAAAACTATTAGTTCAAGAGCATCAATTGAATCTATTCCTAATCCCTCAATAAAAAGTGGGGCATCAGTATCAATATCATTAATATCCATCTCTTCAAGATTTAACACCTCGATTATTTCTTTTTTTAATTTAATAATTAATTCTTCCATTTATTTTTATTTTATTTTGTTCATTTTAGCTTGCCTGCCGAATCTTTAGCTTAGGCAGGTCATTCAAATCATTTTAGTTAATATCAAATAACTCTCTAATATTTTTCGGTTCAAAATTAATGTTTTTATTGTTTTTATTATGATTCTTTTCCACTAAAAAAAGTAAAGATTCAAATTTGTCATTTTCAAAATCAACCCATCCGCAAATACAACTCTCAATTTTTGATTTATAAATTAAATCTTTTATATAATTATAGTTAAAGTCAGGGTTGAATTTTTCAGAGATTAAAAAAGTACCTTCTCCTTGAATTTTGTTACGAATACAGATTTCGCCTATAACAATATTCGGGAGAGTGTAAACAAAAACCGATGGGCTTGGGAAATAATTTGCTTTATCTTTTATAGTGTCATTATATTTAATATCAGTATCAATTGAAGAACCGGAATTTGAAATTATTATTCCTATTTCATCATTTTTGTATGAATTTAAAAAATCGTTTTGCTGTAATAAAAGCTCAGTAGTAATAAAACCTAATTTGCTCAGATTATCCATCTTGAAAAATTTTTGATAACTGATTTTATAATTTCTATAAACGGCTCTTATAAAATCCGGAAAACTTGCATCGCTATCAATAGAAAAATCATTTTTGCCATCAATGATTACTTTGTTTTGGCGTATAATGCAATGTTTTGTAATTATTAAATTTTCTGAACACATATTATCAAAAGCTTAGTTTTTCTGTAATTATTAATTCTTTTTCAATTTGCTAATAAGAATAAACCCATGTTGATTGCCGGAATAATGATTATAAATTAAGATATTTTTTATTTCCGATTTTGGTTTTTTATAAATTGCTTCATTAGGTATTTTTTGTCCCTGAAGAATGTGAACAGATAACCATGTAGCAAATGCTGAAGCAGTAGGGTATTCCCCGACTAAATTTTTAAAAGTAAAAACTCCGGAATTCTTGAATAATTTTTCGCTCAGATTATGGTACCAAAAGTCTGTTCTGTTGTCGCCATTCAAACCTAATACAATTGCATCAATATCTGTTTCTGATAAATTGTTTCTACCAAGAAAATGTTTTGCTTTTTCAATAATTTCGGTTTCTGTTGGGTAACAAATTTGGTCAACATCTTTAATTTCAACAAAAGAATTTGATGGTGAAGATTCCAATACAAACATAGTTGAACCTTCTCCACATACTGTTCCTTTTGTATTAGAATTTAACAACGAACCGGAATCAATTTCTGTTTCTTTAAATAGCCCTGCGAGATAATCAATGTTATAATTATAATCTGAAATTTCTTCAACATTTCCTACAAGTAATGATTTAACATGTTTTTCTTCAAACAGAAGTTTTGCATCTAATAACGAGCTTTCAAAAGCCAAACCTTTATGAGCATGAGTTGTGTTATATCCTTTATTAGTACTCATAAGGGCAAGATGACCGGCAACTGAATTTGGTATGCTTTGAACAAAATTCGTTGGAGTTAAGCTTCCTTCATCATAAGAAATTATTTGATTCAAAAATTTTATGCAATCTTCAAGACCACCGTTAGCAGTTCCAATAATTATTCCTCCTAAATCAGGGTGTTTTTTCATTAATGGCAAACCTGCTCCTATTCCCATTCTTACTGCTTTACCCATTCTTCTGAGAAGTTTCAAAGGAATCATGTTTTTATAATCAGGTTCAATTGCCAAATATCTGTTACCTGAATAAAACTTTATCTCATTTTCAAAAATTTTATTGTTGAAAGTAAATTGTGGCGATATGCTTGAAATATCTCTGATAAACATTGTTGTTCCTTCTTTTATTTTAGTCATTCAATAGTTATTCAATTGTCATTCAGTTGTCATTCAATTGTCATTTGTAATTTCAGTCATTTATAATTTCAGTCATTTACAATTTCAGTCATTTATAATTTTAGTCATTTTTAGCATTTAGATAAAATTAACGAAGTACAATTACCTCCAAACCCAAAGGAATTGGATAATACATAATTAATATCTATTCCGGTTTCATGTTTTTCAATCGGAGCCAAATTAAATTTTGAAATAGGAGTATTAATATTTAAACTCTGATATAACTCATTATTATTTATGCTCAAGATGCTAAAAATAGCTTCAATGGCACCTGCTGCTCCAAGTGTATGCCCTGTATAAGATTTTGTTGAATTAAAAGGAGGAACTTTGTTAAATATTTTTGAAAGTCCAAAAAGTTCAACGAAATCATTATTTCTGGTTCCAGTTCCGTGAGCATTTATATAATCAATTTTATTTGGTGCAAGTTTTGCCGATTCCAAAGCCTGAGATATTGAACTAATAACTCCGACAGCATCATCCGAAATTGTTGAAGTGTGGAAAGCATCATTTGCATTTCCATATCCTAAAACCTGCGCATAAGTTTTTTTGTTAGCAACAACTTCCTCAGATTCTAAAACCAGATAAGCTGCTCCTTCACCAAGAGTAAGTCCGCAACGATTTTCGTCAAAAGGTTTGCAGGGAGATTCCGAAAGAATTTTTAAAGCATTAAAACCATTTACTGTATATTTTGCTAAGCTGTCGGCTCCGCCAACAATAGCTCTTTTCACACGACCTGATTTTATTAATCTTGTGCCTAACATAATAGCATTTGCAGAAGAAGAACAAGCTGTGTTAATTGTGTCGGTAAAACCTTTAATTTGATATTTTTTTGTTAATCTTAATGTATGAGCACTGCAACCGTAGGAGTTCAAGAATTCCGAAGATTGGGATTTTAAATTAGCGTCTTCATATAATTGGTCAGTTAGGCACATTCCACCAATAGTGCTTGATGATATCAGAGCTGTGTCAAATGAAGAAATTTCTTGTTTTGAAAGCTTTGCATCATTAATAGCTTCTTCAAAAGCTTTGAAAGCAAATAAATCAGTACGCGTTAGTCCTTTTTCTTCTGATAATCCTAATTGCTCTTGAAGTGTTTTAGTGCTAATATTTACTTCTCCAAAAGAAAAGGAAGAAGCATATTTTGACTGAAAGTATTTAGGTTTATCAATGCCTGAATTACTATTTCTTAAACTTTCTAAATTTTTATTCAAATCTTTTCCAATGGAAGAAATTACTCCCATTCCTGTAACAAAAACTCTATTCATAAATTTAGAATTCTTTTAAGTTTAGAAAGTCCGCAAAAGCGGACTAATAATTATGTTATTTATTTCTTATTAAATGCTGATATAGTGCAATCCTTTTTATTATGCTTTAAGTTCCTCTCCTCTTTTTTTATATATGTCAATTACATAATCAGCCATTGAATTAACGTCTATCATAACTGTTCTTCCTTCGGCTGTACTATTTATTTTAATGTCGTATTCTCTCTCAAGTAAAATGATTAATTCTAAAGAATCAATTGAATCTAATTCAAGACTTCCTCCAAATAAAGGTTCATCATCTTTAATATCATCAGGATTAATATCTAACAAATTCAGATATTTTATAATTTGTTCCTTTAGTTTATGTTTAAATTTTTCTAAATCCATATATTAAAATTTCTAATTAATCTAATTGCAAAGTTAAATATTAAACTCATATAATCTTTTCGACTTTTAACTTAAAGTATGTTATTAATTGGCAAAATACAATAAAAATAGATAAAGGCAATATTATTTTAAATAACTCACTCCAAACTCCACCTTTCAAAAATAAAATATAAAAGCCTTCGAGACACCAATGTAAAGGAGAAAAATTGCTGATAAGTTTCAAATATTCAGGTAGAATAAATATAGGAACCCAAATTCCTCCAAGTACAGCAAAAATAATAATTGATACAGCCCCAAAGCCATTTGCTTGTTCTTGAGTTTTTGCAAGTGAACCAATTAACAGTGCATAACTTACAGCAGATAAACCGCTGATTAAAACTATAATAAATAAAGCAAAAATATTTGATGGTAAAACCAATTGAGGCAAATTCATTAGAGGGAACAAAAATATTCCAACTGAAAATATTACGACTACTTGTAAAATCGCTGCTAACAAATAGATTAACATTTTGCTTGATAGAACTAGAGCAAAACTCACAGGTAAAGTCTTTAATCTTATAAAACTCCCATTACTTCTTTCTTTCACAATATTATTGCCAAGAGAAACCACCATGAAAAACATGGCAAAAATTGTCCAGGCAGGAACATTGTGTTGTGTTGAATTAGGAATTATTTTGTTGTCAGAGCTTGTTGCTGATATTATGTTTATATTAATTTTATTTGATTTTATTATTTCTTCTAATCTTACAGGCATTTTTTTAAATCCCATTCCCTGGCAGAAATTTTCCACCATCATAGAACTTTCAATAGCATTTAGAAAAGAATAAATAACATTTACTATTGTATAATAATAACTTTCCTGAAGAACAGGGTCGTGATAAAAGTTTAGAGAAGGAAGCTTTATATCGTTATTAATCTCAGAACTGTCTTTTAGTCCCAATTCTTCAATCATTATGTTGCTTACCTGATTTGTTTTATCATCTAATTGCGATGAAAATTCGGGAGTAATATAAAGAGCAGTTAATTTATCTTGGTTTAATAATTCCTTTTTAATTTTATTTTTTGGTATGTCATTATTTTGTTCAACATCGAAAAAGCCTGATTCTTTTAATAATTTAATTAGTTTTTCACCATGTATTCCTTTGTCATGATTAATAATTAATATTGAAATTTTATTTTCTTTTGCTAATTTGAAAGCACTGTCTTGGATAATCGTAATAATAACAACCAGTAATAAAGGCATAATAAACATGAAAGCTATTCCAACTTTATCGTTAATTAGCAGGTATATTTCTTTCTTTATTGAAGACCAAAATTTATACATAGTCGCGATATTCCTCTCCTGTTAAATTTATAAATAAAGATTCTAAACTTGGTGCTTTGTGAAGATTTAGGAGATTTTTCATATCGTCGCATGCTATTAATTTCCCATTATCCAATAATGCGATAGACTTGCAAAACTCTTCGGCTTCAGTCATGTGATGAGAAGTGTAAACAATTGTTGTTCCTTCTCTATTTATTTTATTAAGAAATTCAATAATTGCATTTTTGCTTTGAACATCAACACCAACTGTTGGTTCATCTAAAAACAAAATTGTAGGTTCATGAATTATCCCAATTGCCAGATTAATTCTTCTTTTCATACCGCTCGAAAAGATTTGAACTTTTTTGTCTGATACTTTTGAAAGTCCTAATAAATGTAATAATTTTTCAGAACGCGATTTTATTTCCTTTTTTGAGAGATTATATAAAGCTCCAAAATATTCTAAATTTTGATTAGGAGTTAATTCTTGATAAAAAGCATATTCCTGTGGTACGAATCCAATTTTTTTTCTGAAAGTTTTCAGGTTTATCTCTTTATCTTTATCAAAATATTTTATGTTTCCCCCGTTTGATGAAATAATCCCACAAATTATTGAAATTAATGTAGTCTTTCCTGCACCATTAGGACCTAAAATGCCAAATTTATCCCCTGAATGAATTGTAAGATTAATATTTTTCAAACTATCTTCTTCAGATGATTTATATCTTTTTGTAAGATTATTTATTTCAATACAAACTTTAGATGTCATTTATTGAATTTTAGCTTTGAAAGTTTATTAAAAGCAACTTTTTCGGTTTTGCTTATTTCTAACAATATATCAGCAGTTTCTTCAAAATCTTTTTGTTCGCCAAGTCTGCCTTTATAGATTCCTGCCATTTGAACTGCAGCAGAACGCCATAAATCTCCGGCTTTTGTAAAATCTTCGGAAATGCCAACTAACTTATCTTCTTTCAAATAATTAGCAGCTTGTTCGAGAAATGCTGCATAAATATATCTGAATCCACCACCACCGGTTCCAATTTCTTCTTGCATCCTAACAATCTGACCCAAGTAAAAACTTGCTTTTCTTGTGCCAAGTTTCTCTCGCCATTTACGGATTTGATTAGAAGTATATTTTATTCCTCTTACGCCAGCAATATATCCCGGGATATGAAGCATATCACGAACATTTCTTTTAATCCCTTTGATTATTCCTTTTTCTAAAAGTTTTATGTCGGGATTGCCAACATTTTCGGGATAGTAAATATGTCCTTTGGGGGCGTAAATACCTTGAGTAAATCTTGCTTTTTCTAATTCTTTAGCTGATAAAGTGGTAACCTTTTCCATTATAGGGTCGCTAATAAAATAATCGTCATTATCCTTACCATAGACTATTATATTATGAGCGTTGAAATGAAATCGGTATTCAACAGGGAAGTAGGCTAAATGAAAAGCTCCAACCTGACAAGCAACAGGAATTCCTTCGGATAATTTAAAATCAAGAAAGTCCATGGCAACTTTATGGTCTTTGAATTTTTTGCTTTTAACATCAATTCCTAAGGATTTACAGGTTCTTTTAAAAACTGCTCCCGGCATTGTTCGAAAAGCGATAGCAGGACCATTATTCAATTTCATAAAAGGAATATGAATATAAAAAAGCCCTGACCCAATGCCAAAAGCAAGAGGTTCGTTCATATAATCAATGCCATGATATTTAAGCAAACTTGTTGTAATTCCATTTTCGCAATGAGCTGTCTGTATATGATTAAAATCTTTGAGCATTTTATCCTTTATAATTTTTTAATTCATCAATACTAATGTTAAAATTGCTAGCATAAATGCTTAGTTTTTTATCACTCAGCTTATTGAAAATGTTAGGCTTTATATGTCTTTTTACTGAAAATTTTCTAAATCCTGTGTATCCTGATAATATTGAAATGGTCATAAGATTAAGCTCCATAAAATAATAAATTGGACTTTTCCTGCCTTCTTTTACTGCTTTTTTTGCATCTTCTATTCTTAGATTTACTTCATCCCATGCATTGTCCAGAGCTTCTTTTTTTATATCCCAACCAGTACTAAGACCAGTTTCATATTTATTGTTTTTGTTTTTAACATAATATAGTTCACGAGTAAAATTATCTAAAGCACTTTTGTCTTGAGGGATATCTTCTTTTTTCATCTAACAAACAGTTAACAAACTAAATACATACGAAAACCTTGAGCTTTCTGGTACTGCTAACAAAATCTTCTGACCTTTTTTTAGTTTCCCACTATTGAATAATTCTTCAAGCATTATGTAAATAGAACTTGCACCAACATTTCCAATTGTACGAAGATTAGTAAACCATTTTTCTTTTGGAATGCCAATGCCGTTAGTTTCTAATATATCTGCTATTTTATCTTCAAAGAAGCAACTTGATGTATGAGGAAGAAAATGGTCAACAATATCAATATTTTGATTTTTTTCATCAAGTATGTCTTTTAATTTATCGAATCCAAGTTTAACAATATTTTCACTAAGCAATTTAATATCTTGTTTCATGCTAAATATTGAATTAGAAATTATTTCATTTGGAGAAAAATCTTTATAGCTTTTCAATTTTCCATCAGCTAATTTATCGGCACCTATATACAAACAACTTTCTTTGGAATTTGCGAAAGAACATGCTTCAATCCAATCAATTTTTAAAGAAATTCCATCAGGATTTTGTTTGTTTTCCAAAAGAAATGCACCTGCACCATCAGAAAGCATCCATCTTAGGAAATCTTTTTTAAAAGCTATGTAAGGATTTTCTTCAAGTTCAATTAATTGTTTAACCTCTTCTTCATATTGATCTGCTCTTAATAGTGGAGATAATCTTTCGGAAGCTGAAGAAACAGCTTTGTTTTTTTCTCCTAATTTCACAGACATAAAAGCATATTTGAAAGCATGCATTGCTGAACAGCAAACACCTGCAAGCGAAACTACTTCAACGTTTTTAGTTTCTGGCAAACATCCGTGAACCATAACGCCATGGGATGGCATCATTTGGTCGGGGCTTGAAGTTCCACAGCTTAAAAGGTCAATGTCTTTAATTTCTTCTGGATTGTTCTCGAATAATTTTTTGATTGCCAAAGAAGCCATCTCAGAATTTGTGTGAGTTGCTTTACCTTCTTTATCTATAGCGTAATAACGGCTTTTTATACCATTATTTCTAAGAACAATTTTTTTGGATTTAGAAGGGGTTTTATTAATTAGTCCTAGATGCAGTTCCATTTCATCATTAGAAACAGATTTATTAGGTAAAAACTTAGATATTCTTGTTATATATACGTTTGTCATTTTTTTTACTATTAACGCTGCAAAAATAGTATTTTTTCCTATTTATTGCATTAATAGTAAATGGTTTTATAAATAAATTGAAAAAGAATAAAACAATAGGAGCAACTATGAATAAAGCTATTAATAAATAATACTTAAAAAGTTTAATCCAAAAAGCTCTTTTCTTACTATTTGAATCTTTTTTTATGATAATATTTGCCCAAATTCTAAATAGTTTTTTTGCTCTTTCTTCTATAAAAAGAATATTAGTTTTTATATTTATTAATTTTAAATCTAAAATTTTATTTTGGAGTAAATTATAAGAGTCGGTTTGAAATTCTTGAAATGCAATTTCTCCAAATTTCGAAGCATCTTTAATATCTTTTTCACTGACACCCGGGCATGGGAAGATATTTAAAAACTTATCCTTTTTTCCCGTAAGCATCCAATATAAAATAGTAATGGCACTGCTTAGGTTTGAATTTTTATCAAGAAAAGGAATGTTTGCAACTAATTTTCCACCTGCATTATGAATAAATTTTTTAATGCTTTCTTGTGAATTAATCCACATATTTCTTGAACCAATAATTGTAATAACAGGTTTTCCTTTAAGAAGAGAAGCGAGCTTTTCATCTTTAAACAAAGCTGTTGTGGGTAGGGATGGAGATAAGTACCAGGGTTGGTAACCAATTATGAAAAGGTCATAATTTTCAGATTTTAAATTTAAGGGTTCTAATTCAATTTTTTTTTCTAATACTGATTCGGGCATTACATCAAAGAATTCCTGACTTGTCCATGGGAAAGGAAAAGGTTTTTTTGGGTGAATAATAACTCTTTCAATTTGCTTTTCAGGAAAAGGAAGAAGAAAATTATCAATGATTTCGTTCAATTGCCCCGACTGAGAATAATTTATTGCTAAAATTTTTTTCATTTAATATTTACAATTCAGATGTTTTTAATATTTCAGATTTTTTTGAGTATTCCATTATTATACTTTTCATTTCTTTATCAAGAATATTATATTTCTTTATTATAATTTCCTTGTCTTTTTGAATGTCTTGATAATAATTTAAAAACTTAGGTGCATTCTCCTGAATTGAAAGTCTAAGAAATCTGTACTCTACATTTTTGGGAAATTTATCTATTTCCGATTCTAAAGTTTGCATACCTTTTTTAAAAAAATCTAATTTTTGAAGAGGTGTTTTTAATAGAGCTGATTTTCTCATGAAAAGAGCTCCCTTATATGCTCTGAATAAAGAACTGGGTTTTTTGTTTTCCAATTTTGATAACATGGAATTAACTTCTTCCAAAGAAGAACTTGCAAAAGCATCATAAAATTCTTTTTTATTGAAAGAGTCATTTATAAAAGAAAGATTAAAAATTGCTATAAAAAATAATATTTTAATTTTTAAGTTCATTATATATTTCTAGTGAAAGAATTTATGTATTGAGCACGAAATTATAAAAATTTCAAGGAAGTTTAGCAAATATTATTCCAGCATTGCAACCTCCAAAGCCTGAAGCAATTTTCAGGCAATTATTAATATTAGCTTTTTCAAGCTTGTTTATAATATTAATATTTTTTGATACTCCGGAATTTTTAAAACCTTTGGTATTATATAGAAGATTTTCTTTCATGGAACTAATTGTTGCTATTGATTCAATAATACCTGCTGCTCCGAGAGTGTGACCCCAATAACCTTTTAAACTATTTACCGGAACATTCTCCAACCCTGTTCTTGAAATTGCTATTGATTCCATTTCGTCATTATAAACTGTGCCTGTTCCGTGGGCAGAAATATAATCAATGTTTTCAACGGATAAAGATTTAGCTTCTTTTAATGCATTATTAATTGAAATATACAATCCTTCACCTGTTCGAGATGGACCGGAAATATGATTTGCATCATTGCTTGACGAACTACCGGCAACAATAATTTTATCAGAACCAGAAATTTGTTGAGGATTAGAAGTTAGAATCATTGTTCCAAAACCTTCGCCAAGCGATAAACCATCTCTGGAAACGTCAAAAGGTTTGCAAGGAGTTGTGCTTAGCGATTTGAAAGACTGAAATCCAGAAACAACAAATCCTGATAAAATATCTCCACCGGCTACTATAACATTTTCATACTGCCCTGATTGAATTAATCTGCTGCCCATTATTATTCCCAACAGTCCCGAAATACATGCATTGGAAACAATAAGTGGGGTGTTAGGATTTTTAAAATATTCTTGTAATAATTTTGCAGTATTCCATAAATATACTTTTTTATAATCAAAACTATTCTTATTTTTTTCTTCTAAAATATCAATGTTTCCTTTGGTTGTTGAAACAATAAAAAGAGTTTTTTTGTTTTTAACATCAATATTTGATTTTTTTAAGGTATCCGAAATTGATAAGATAGCCATTTGTTCAAATCTTGTGAAGTTGTCAGGATTATCAATTTTATTAAAATCAGAATGCAATCTTTCAGAATCTACCAATGATGCATGAAATGGATGGGGAGAAAAATAGCTGTCGTTTATAAGCTTTATTCCTGTTGTGTTATTTTTGATATTACTGATATTTTCTTGGGTAGTAAATCCAAGAGAAGAAATGATATTATCAGCAGAAATGTAAACTTTTGTCATTTTAAAAATTTATTTAATAAATCCCCACTTTATTTTCCATTTTTCAAAGAAAGGAGGGGTAGTTAGAATAAGCACTTTGTTTAAATCCAAAAATGCCTGGACACTAGTTCCTGTAGCAACAATTTCCATATTTGAGCTTCTGTAAATAATAAATTCAAAAATCAATTTGGCAGCTTCGGAGTTGATATATTTTGTTTCAATAATTGCTTTTTCTCCATATAATAATGGTTTTTTAAAGTCGCATTTTATTTTTACTATAGGTGTTAGAATTCCGTTTTTATGAAAATCGAGATAATTAACTTTGTATTTATTTCCGAATGCTTCTCTTCCATCTTCGAAATATTGTATATAATTTCCATGCCAGACTACATTCATTGAATCAATATCACTGAATCTGACAGCTATTTCTGTTTTTGTTGAGAGAGCTTTATTTTCCATTTTTAATTAAAGATTGTTTGTGATTTTTTGATTCTTATTTTTCTAAAAATACTTTCATTTCGCATTCTGCAGCAACTTTGTCATTACATTTTACTTTTCCTGAAATTATTTTTGTTCCGAGAATTTCGTTTTCAATAATTATTTCAGTTATTATCTTTGAATTGATTGGTGGCAAAAAATAGATTTTCAAATTTTTTATAGCTCCAATATATCCAATTAATACATCAGCATTTTCTTTTTTTGCCCAATATCCTTGTTGAGCAGCTGCTGTTTGTGCAATATTTTCTATTAGCCCGGGTTCACAAAAAACGCCATTTTCACAAAAAACATTATCTTCTTTAATCGTCAATGATGTTACAGTTCTTCTGTCGTCTGAAAAGACAAGTTCCTCAACCATGTTCATAGGTGGTTTTTGAGGTATTAGTTCAATAATGTTTAAATCTTCAGGTTTTAATATATCAGATACTCCCATAATGGTCCTTTTTTATTTTTCAATCTCATTTTATTCAAAGTATCAGTCATGTCTTCGTCAGGAAAAACCCATCTTTTTCTGGTTTTTTTGGCTTTTTCTTTTAGTGTCGAAATATCAAAATCATCAGAAACATAATATTTAGGTTTTAACAAATTATCATC
This sequence comes from uncultured Saprospiraceae bacterium, assembly GCA_964385385.1. Taxonomy (GTDB): domain Bacteria; phylum Bacteroidota; class Bacteroidia; order Bacteroidales; family CAYLPA01; genus CAYLPA01. The sequence continues at coordinate 45,794 of CAYLPA010000003.1, forward strand.
TTTATCAATCTTATTTTCTCTAATTGCGATATCATATAATTCCGTTCCTGGATATATTCTCATTCCAATAAAAGGGAAAAAGACTGAGCGATTAATTTTCTTTGAATTTTCGAATGTTTCATTTAATGATTTTTCTGTTTCGCCATATCCTCCGAGTATCAGAAAATGAGCAAAGTCAATTTCTAATTTATTGCAAAGAGCAGATTTTTTTATAATTTCTGAGACAGTAAAAGGCTTTCTATAAGTTTTCAAAGTGGTATCACTAAATGATTCTGTGCCAAATTCAATATGTGTTAAGCCTGCTTTTTTTAGTATTGTTAAAAGTTTTTCATCTAAGTTGTGCAGGTTGAAATATGCTCCCCATTTAACTCCAATTTTGCTTTTGATAATTTTTTCAGCCAACTCATAATTGAAATCATTGTTAATATTAAAAACAGAATCAGTAAAAAAAACATAATCAATTCCTTTATTAAAATAAATGTCTGAAAGAGTTTCGACAATTTTATCAGAATCTAATAATCTTACTTTGCTGCCTTCAATCAAAGGGTAGGTGCAATAAATACAATGATAAGGACATCCCCGCTTTGTTTGAATATTTAGCATTCCGCTGGTTTTCCAATAATAATCTATGAAATTTTCTTCAAAGTCAAAATCGATATTTTTAAAATAATTATTTTTTTCATTGAAAATTATTTTGTCATTTTCAGAATATACCAAACCTTCGATTTTTCTATAATCAGAATTATTGTCCAAAGAACAAACTAGTTTATAAATACTTTCTTCGCCTTCACCATATATTCCAAAATCAGGTTTCAAATATTCAAATAATTTTTCGGGGAAAATTGAAAATCCTGAGCCACCGATTATTATTTTTGAAGAGCTATGTTTTTTAATTTTATCAATTATATTCTTATACTCACCAATAAAACTTTCTTTGTTATAAATATTTACGTCATCAATGTTACGCAAAGAAATTCCAATATAATCAGCTTCGTTTGTTTTTAATCTTTCTATTAAATCATCAACATTTTTTTGAACCATGTCAAAAATTTCGATCTCGTAATCAGGCAATTTTTTTTGCAGATAAGAAGATATATAAGACAATCCTAAAGGATAAACCGGATAAGGTACCGTATATTGATTGGCTGAGATTAGTAATATTTTTTTCTTTTTCATTTCGCTTAAATAATTGTCTGAATTAAAGCATTGCAATATTAGTAAATTTTCAAACAGAGTTTTAAATAAAGGGGAAAAGAGTTTTAATTAATCAATTAATTTCTTTTTCAATGTAAACAGTTGATGTTTTATCATCGTGAGAAATATTAAATCCACGCTTTTCGAATAATGTAATCATCCTATGGTTATCAGATGTTGTCTGAGCCACAATTTTTTTTAATCCCCATTTTTTTGATATTTCCATGCAATAATTAGTAAGATGATTGCCAAGTTCTTTATTCTGCCATTTGTCTGTGATAAGAATTGCGTATTCTACTGTTTCATGTTCTATGTCGGCTATAAGTCTGCCAACTCCAATTAGTTTCTTTTTTCCATCTTCAATAATTTCGGCAACAATAGCAATTTCGCGATCGTAATCAATATAGCAATATCTGACGGCAACTTCATGAAAAGACCATTTGAAAAAATAATTAAAACGAGAATAAAGTGATTCTTTAGAACAACTCTCTAATAAATCAAACCACATTGGTTCGTCTTCAGGTTTGATAGGACGGAAAATTACATCTTTTCCATCAATAGTTAATGGTTTAGAAATATATTCTTCGGGATATGGAACGATTGACAAATGAGAATATTTCTCAACTTCTACATCAGGCATAGATTTATCTACGACAATTCTGGCATCGAGTGCAATAATTTTGTTACTCGAAACAAGAAGTGGATTAATATCTAATTCTTTGATTTTAGAATGCTCGGCAGCAAGATAAGATAATCTTATAATTACTTCAATAAGTTTATCCAAATTAACCGGTTTGCTACCTCTGTATCCATTTAGCAAAGGCCATATTTTTAGTTCTTCAAGCATTCTTCGAGCTAATCTTTCATTAAGTGGAGGAAAACCAAGAGAACGGTCTGCAAAAAGTTCAGCAGTTACTCCGCCGGCTCCAACTAAAATTACAGTTCCAAAAACATTATCTTTTTTTATTCCAAGGATAAGCTCAATTGAATCAGAAAATTCTATCATTGGTTGAACAGTAACACCCTCGATTGTTGCTTCCGGAATTTTTGCAGAAACTTTTTTGAGCATTGTGCTGTAAGCTTTTTCAGCTTCATCATCATTTTGAATATTTAAAATTACACCTCCAACATCTGATTTATGTGTTATGTCAGGAGAATGAA
>CAYLPA010000004.1:0-40918 GCA_964385385.1 uncultured Saprospiraceae bacterium
ATTTATCGTCTTTCTGAACTAAAGCCCAGCCTTCTTTGTAAGAATCAAATTCATTAATTTTGTCATAAGAATTTTTATTTTGTGCCAATAGATTTGCTGACATCAAAATTATTAACGCTAATACGAACCATTTTTTTTTCATTTTTTTTATTTTAAATTATAAATCTGAGCTTCTTTAATAAATCTTTTTCCAATGTTCCTTGATAAAACATTGCTCGTATCCATTCTCTCGGGATGCCATTGAACTGCAATAAAGAATGATTTTCCTTTAGGATTTTTCCATTCAATTGCTTCAATTAGTCCATCAGTTGATTTAGCACTTATTCTTAAATCCTTAGCCAGAACATCAACTGCCTGATGATGATTGGTGTTAACTATGCCGGAATTTGTCTGGCAAATTTCTTCCAAAAGTGAGCCTTTAGTTATTTCTACACTATGAAAACAGTTTTCCCAATTTTCGCATCTGTGAACAACTATTGTATCAAAATCAGTTGGAATGTCAGTAATCAAGCTTCCACCAAGAACAACATTGAAAATTTGTTCACCTCGACAAACTCCCAACACAGGCATTTTCCTTTTTAGAGCTTCTTTTATTAATTTAATCTCAAGAGTATCGCGCCGAAAATCAATTATTCCACATCTTGCAGTATCATCAGTTTTATTATATCTTCCCGGAAAAACATCTGGTCCACCACTTACAATCAAGCCCGAACACTCATCAAATAACATCAAAGCCGAATCAAGTGTTGTAAAATACATGTCAAAACATTCAACTTCGGGAGCAAGCAGATTTACCCATTTTTCATATTGCAGATATCCATCAGAACCTTTGGCTTTGGAAATAGCTATTTTTATAGGTTTTATTTCTTTTGGAGCTTCTTTTTTTGGTGTGCTTGAACATGAAACAATTAGAAATGAAACAGAAAGAAGAACAAATAATTTTAAGATTTTCATAATTAGTGTTTAAAAGAAAATGCCAACAATATTTTTTAAAAAGATAAATTTAAGCAAAATATTTTAATCTTTAATATTATTCGTTAAAATTTAAGATAAAAATCAGAAGTAAGGTTTTTATATTCCTGAGTGAATGAACCATCATTATTGCGAATTATCAGTTCATCTTTCTTGTTTTGCGAATGTCTAAGAAGTTCAAACTTCATAAGGATTCTTTTAATCGGCTTATCATTTTTATCTTTTACTAGCAACATTTCCGAGCAATATAAACTTTCAATCAATGCTCTGTCAATAAAAATTTTGCTCTCGGTAGCAGGCAAAATGAGATAAAATTTTCCATCTTGTTTAAGAATTTTCTTTACTCCAATAATAATTTCTTCATAGGAGAGCAAATCATTATGTCTTGCAATTGTCCGACTTTGGATTGGTGTTTTCAAAGAATTTGAAAAATATGGAGGATTGCTTACAATTAAATCGTATTTTGTTTTTGTATTTTTATAAAATTCCTGAAAAGATTTATGAAAAAACTTAATTCTGTTTTGCCAGTTCGAATTTTCAACATTCTTTTCTGCCTGCAAATATGATTTTTCATCAATTTCAACACCTTCTATTTTTGCTTTAGTTCGTTGTGCAAGCATCATTGCGATAATGCCCGAACCACTTCCTATATCAAGAATTTTATTTGCATTTGAAACATCGGTCCAGGCACCAAGAAGAACAGCATCTGTGCCAATTTTCATAGCAGAAGAATCATCAGAAACAGAGAATTTTTTAAATTTGAAATTTGTCATTTTTTGGAAAATTCCGTAGCTAAATAATTTCTATAAGAAAACTCTAAACTTTTCAAGTGGCTTCTTAGAAGACGTCAAAGACAAGGCTTTCGATGTTTTGAGAATCAGGGAGTCCCGTACCAGCGGGATAACCATTTTCAAAACGAGAGCAACGTAGTATTTGGCGTATTATAAGAGACACTAAATATATATTTCTATCAAACCATCAGGAGCTTCAATTTCTATGACTTTATTTTTCCTGTCAACTTTTTTAATTATTTCAGCGGCAACAGGAATCAGAATTTCTTTATTTTCTTTTTTTATCGAAAAAATATCCTGATACTGATTATCCAAAACTTTTTCAATTACTCCAATGTTTCCATGTTTTTCATCAATAACAGTAAAGCCAATTATTTCGTGATAATAAAAACGATTTCCTTTTAGTTTAGGCAAAAATTCAAGAGGAAGATAGAGTTCTGAATTAATAATTTTTTGAGCATTTTCTTCATCATCAATATCCTGAATTTTTACAATTGCAGTATTGTTTTGTCGGAATTTTATTTTATCAATAAAATAGGGAATCAATTTTTCACGGAATTTCAAAAAAACTGATTCAATTTTTTTATAATTATTAATATTATCAACATCAAAGAAAAAAATTACTTCGCCTTTGTAGCCAAAAGTTTTTGTGATTTTGCCAAGATAGTAATAGTCCTTTTTATCCATTCCTATAAATATTAAAAAACCTGACAAAGTTAGTCTGTCAGGTCTTAAAAAACAAATATCTTAAATATTATTATTCAGGAGATTTCTCTTCTTTTTTTGGAGCTTCCTTTTTTGCTTCTACTTTAGGAGCTTCTTCTTTAGTTTCTACTGTTTCTTTTTTAGGCTCTTCTTTCTTAACTTCAGCTTTAGTTTCATTTTCTTCTTTTGGAGCTTCTTCTTTTACTTCAGCCTTCTTTTCAACTTTCGCTTCCTTTTTTTCTTCAACTACAACTTCTTTTTCAGTAGTTTCTTTCTTAGGTTCTTCAGCTTTTATTTCAGGAGTTACTTCAGCTTTTACTTCGGCTGGTTTTTCTTCCTTAGCTTTAGTTTCAACTTTTTCTTCTGTTACTTCTTTCGGAGCTTCAGTTTTAACTTCTTCTTTTGCTTCACCTTCAACAGCTTCTTCTTTCACTTCACCTTCGGCAACTTCTTCTTTATCGCCTTCTTCTTTAGCTTCGATTTCAGCAAGACGTTTTTTTGCTATTTCATTAGAGCGAGCATCTTTAACTTTGGTTTCTGCTTCTAAAAGTTTTTTCTTATTTTCCTTTTTCTCTAAATCAGTAGTTTGAACAGCATTATCAATTTTATCTTGTTTTTCTTGTAGCCAAGCATCAAATTTGGCATTTGCTTGTTCTTCGGTTAAAGCACCTTTTTTCACTCCTTTTAAAAGGTGACTTTTATATAAAATCCCTTTATAAGACAAAATTGACCGAACAGTGTCAGTAGGTTGAGCTCCTTTTTGAAGCCAATCAAGAGCTTTGTCAAAATCTAATTTAATGTCTGCGGGTTTAACAAGTGGGTTATACGTTCCGATGTTTTCAATAAACTTTCCATCTCGTGGTGCCCGACCATCCGCAATCACAATGTGGTAAAATGCTTGACCTTTTTTACCACGTCTTTGTAATCTTATCTTTACTGCCATAATCTATTATTTATTAATTATTTATTAATGAATTTATTTGGGGGTGCAAAAATAGATAAGTTTTTTTAAACTTAAAAACTTTTTTGAGATTAGTTTTGTTTATAGACTCAATAATTTAAAATTACTAATTTATCCTCCATAATTACCTTTTCATTGTCTTGTATGCGATAAGTATAAACTCCAGCCGCAATCTCAGGTAAAATAATTGTTGTTTTGTTGATGTTTGTTAAAATTTTGTAGCTTGCTATTTTTCTCCCGAGAATATCAAAAAGCTCAAAAGTGGTTTCTTCCCTGACAATGCGGTTAAACTCAATAGTTATTTCATCATAAGCGGGATTGGGATAAAGTATTAGTTCTGCTCCCGTATTTTTACAATCTATTACTCTAACTGTAACCGTATCGTAGCTTTCATCAAATTTAAAATCTTTTACTTTTAAATAGTAGGTTGTGGTTGTATTGGGTTTAACTGTTGGTCTTGCCTGTGTGCTGTTTAAACTGCTATTGCTTGAAGACCACCAGTACAAATATTGCTCTAAATCATGTGTGCCAAGCGTAACACTTTGCCCTTTGCAAATTATTATTTCATTGCCGGCATCTGCATAATTAACAGGTGCATCGCAAGGATAAACGGAAATATCATCGTAAAAATAAAATGTTTCATAAATACTTGATGCATTTAAAACAAAATAATTAACATCACTGTTTTTATCAAAATTACCAATAGTAATAAACTGTTCTCCGCCCTGAGCAATAAATTCACCTGAAATTTTTGTCCATCCGGCAGTATCGCTTACAATATAATTTGTAATATGAATCTGGGGAGTTAAAGCAAAAATTGAATCCAATGTAAAATTTCCATCACGTTTTAAAGTATCACTACTAAAGTAAACACTAAAATTTCCAATTGCATATTTTGCCAAATCAAACAACGAAACATAATATGAAACGCAATAATTTTTATTTTTCATCAATGGCTCTATTAATTTTACTTCAATATATTCTCTATACACAATATTAGGATTACGAAAAGATACAGCTCCTACAAAAGCCAGACCTGTACGTGGTTCTTCTAAAAATACAGATCCCCCATTTATACCATATTTGTGATGATAATCAGATGACCCCCCGCCCCCCCAGGGAGCAAACCATGGAATGGCAAAATCTAATTGTGTAAAACTATAAGGTAATTGAGAATAAATCTCAAAACTGGGATTAGGCACAAGATTTTGAGATACCACAATTTTTATTGTTAACAATAAAATAATTATTAATATGTATTTTGATTTTTTCAATTATTTAAAGAATAAAGGGAGTTCATATAAATGAAATTTTGATTTTCTTCTTTTCCCCACCCTAAAGGGAGTGAAGAAAATCAAAATTCCGAATAGTAGATTAATAAAACTTTATTTATTGCATTTTTTAAAGCATCTATGAATGACAAATATAACGAAAATTTCTTGTTTTTACATAATAGAAAAAATCTTTTCCAAATTTATCAACAATATGATTTTTCACTTTCATTTTAGTTAATTTTACCGATGGAGAAACTCTCGTAAAACTTAATTTTCAAAATATCTTTTTTATGTCTGAATTTACACATCTACACGTTCATACACAATATTCTATACTTGATGGTGCTGCTAAAATTGAAGCATTGTTTACAAAAGCAAAGAAAGACGGAATGAATTCACTTGCTATTACCGACCATGGAAATATGTATGGTGTAATTGATTTTTTTAAAAAGGCACAAGCAATGGATGTTAAACCAATTATTGGTTGTGAAGTTTATGTTGCTGCAAATGGAATGACAGAAAAAAGCAAAAAAGAAGACCGCAGTGGTTTTCATCTTATACTTCTGGCAAAAAATAAAACAGGATATGAAAACCTGATTAAAATAGTTACGATGGGTTTTAAAGTCGGTTTTTATTACACACCGAGAGTTGACAAAGATTTATTAAGAAAATATAGCGAAGGAATTATTGCATTATCTGCATGCCTTGGTGGAGAAATCCCTAAATCAATAATAAATAGTGGAATTGAAAAAGCCGAAGAAGTCTTGCTTGAATATATGGATATTTTCGGTGAAGATTTTTATTTGGAAATACAACGACACGGACTTTCTGATCAAGAAATAGTTAATGAAAAAATCGTAGAACTATCAAAAAAACATAATGTAAAACTTATTGCTTCCAACGATGTTCATTATGTAAACAAAGAAGATTTTGAAGCTCACAGCATTTTAATTTGTCTTAATACAGGAAAAAATATTGATGAACAGGATTTAATGTATTCCGGGCAGGAATATCTAAAATCCCAGAAAGAGATGGCAGAGTTGTTTTCAGACATTCCTGAAGCTATAACAAACACCGAAGAAATTGTTGACAAGATTGAATATTTTGATTTGAAAAGGGATATCATCATGCCTGTTTTTCCTTTATCCGAAGGCTTTGATGATGAAGATGTTTATTTATCACATTTAACATCAGAGGGTGCAAAAGAAAGATATCCCGACATGAACGAAGAAACAAAAAGTCGGATAACACACGAACTTTCTATTATTAAAAAAATGCGTTTAGCGGGATACTTTCTTATCGTTCAAGATTTTATCAACTATGCAAAAAACAATGATGTAATTGTTGGACCGGGCAGAGGCTCTGCTGCCGGTTCTGTGGTAGCTTATTGCACAGGAATAACCAATATTGACCCAATAAAATACAATCTTCTCTTCGAACGTTTTCTAAATACCGAACGTGTTTCTATGCCCGATGTTGACGTTGATTTTGATGATGATGGTCGTGAAAAAGTCATTGATTATGTTGTAGAAAAATACGGAGAAAACAGAGTAGCACAAATTATTACTTTCGGTTCAATGGCTGCAAGATTAGCCATCAGAGATGTTGCGCGTGTTCTAAGATTACCTTTATCCGAAGCTGACAAATTAGCTAAATTAGTACCTGAAGTTCCTGGAATTTCTTTAAAAAAAGCATTTAAAGATGTAAAAGAATTAGGCGATGCACGCAAAAAAGGTAGCGAACTTGTTCAAAAAACTTTACGTTTTGCCGAAACACTCGAAGGCTCGGCACGTCATACGGGCACACATGCTTGCGGAGTAATAATTGGTCCTGATGACCTAATGAATTATATCCCTCTTAGCACTGCAAAAGATTCAAAATTAATGGTTACTCAATATGATGGAAAATTTGTTGAGTTTGCAGGAATGTTGAAAATGGATTTTCTGGGTTTAAAAACTCTTTCAATAATCAAAGATGCTATTGAAAATATTTATCAAAAGCATAATATAGAAATTGATATTGATAATATTCCTTTGGATGATAAAGAAACATATGAATTATTTCAAAGAGGTCACACAATTGGAGTATTTCAGTTTGAATCGGATGGAATGAGAAAAAATCTTAAAGAGCTAAAACCAACCGATATTGAAGATTTAATAGCAATGAATGCTTTGTATCGCCCAGGTCCCATGGCCTATATTCCTGTTTATATTAATAGAAAGTTAGGGCGTGAAAAAATTAAATATCCGCATCCTATGCTTGAAGAAATATTGAAACCAACTTATGGCATTATGGTTTATCAGGAGCAGATTATGCAAGCAGCACAAATAATGGGAGGCTTCACCCTCGAAAAAGCTGACTTGTTGCGACGAGCAATGGGAAAGAAGAAGATGGAAATTATGCAGGAGCAAAGAGAACAATTTATTAAAGGAGCACAAGAAAAAGGTGTTGATGAGAAAAAAGCTTCTGATGTTTTTGAAACTATGATGGAATTTGCCAAATATGGTTTTAACCGTTCCCATTCTGCTGCTTATTCAATGATTGCCTATCAAACAGCTTATCTGAAAGCACATTATTCAGCTGAATATATGGCTGCGATTTTAACTCATAATCTTAATGATATAAAAAAAATAACTTTCTTTATTGAAGCTACTAAAAGAAGCAATATCGCAGTTTTAGGACCAGACATAAACGAAAGTCGGTCAAAATTTTTCGTAAATAAAAAAGGACAAATAAGATTTGGTTTAGGAGCAATTAAAGGTGTCGGTGAAATTGCTGCAAAATCAATCATTGAAGAAAGAGAAGAAAACGGATTTTATAAAAACATTTTCGATTTAACAAAACGTGCAAATCTACGTTCGGTAAACAAACGCTGCCTTGAAGCACTTGCAATGGCTGGCGCTTTCGATAGTTTTGAAAACACTCACAGAGCTCAATATTTTTTCTATGAAGAAAACGATGACACTAATTTCATTGAAAAAATTATAAAACATTCATCAAATTATCAGCAAAAACAAAACTCTACGCAGCAGTCTCTTTTCGGTGATGATTCAGAAATTGAAATTGCTAACCCTTCGATGCCTGTTTGCGAACCATGGTCTAAACTTGAGCAATTATCAAACGAAAAAGAAGTGATTGGATTCTATGTTTCGGGGCATCCTCTTGATGCTTATAAAATTGAAATTGAAAATTTTACCAATTGTAAAATTAACATGCTGAATGGTGACCTCAAAAAAATTTATAACAAAGAATTCAAATTCGCTGGTATAGTTACTTCCGTTAATCATAAAACAACAAAAAAAGGAAATCCTTTCGGCACATTTATTATTGAGGATTATTCCGATTCAATACATCTCTCACTTTTTGGCGAAAATTATCTGGATTTTAAAAAATTTATTCTTGAACCCGGTCGTTTTTTGCATATCAGAGCTAAGGTTCAAAAAAGATATTATGATGAAAATCAATTTGAAATTAAAATCAATAATATTATTTTACTTTCCGAAGCCCTTGAAAAATTTGCAAATAAAATCACTTTACAAATTCCTTTAGAAAAAATTGATGATTCTTTTAATAATAAATTTTTGTCAATTTTAAAAAAACACAAAGGAAAATGTGAATTGACATTAAGAATCAATGATAATGGCGATTGCTTAGAATTACCTTCTAATAAATTTCGTGTGAATTGCTCTGAGCTTATAAAAGAACTTTCCGAATTGGAAAATATTAAGTATAAAATAAATTAAATGTTGATTTTGAAAATTTATTAAATTAATAGCTATAATAATTTTCAATATGTATATATTTGCAAAAATTTTTTAAATAATCTTTTAAATAATACAAATTATGGCAGTAGAAATAACAGATGCAAATTTCGATGAACTAGTAATGAAATCAGATAAACCAGTCATTATTGATTTTTGGGCAGTATGGTGTGGCCCATGCAGAATGATTGGAAAAATTATTGAAGAATTTGACGATGATTATAAAGATAAAGCACTTATCGGAAAATTAGATGTTGATAATAATCCGGGTGTTACAGCCAAATTTGGAATAAGAAATATACCAACAGTTCTATTTTTTAAAGATGGGAATATGGCTGACAAACAAGTCGGTGTTGTTCCAAGAAAAGTTTTAGCTGAAAAATTAGATGCTTTGTTATAATCCTATATTTATATAATAAAAATATTTAGCCGTTAAGGAATTGATAAATGACGGCTATTTTTTTTTGTAATTTTGTAAATTCAATTAATAAATTCATTTTATAAATTTTTATGAATAATTCAATAGACCAAAGCAGATTGCAAGAATTTGACTCTCTTGAATTTATTGCCAACCAAGTTGTTGAGGGCTTCATCACAGGACTTCACAAAAGCCCTTTTCATGGATTTTCTGTTGAATTTGCCGAACACCGCCTTTACAATTCAGGGGAATCAATCAAACATATCGACTGGAAACTTTATGGAAAAACAGATAAATTATTCGTTAAACGCTTTGAAGATGAAACTAATCTTCGCTGTCGGATAATTATCGACAATTCATCATCAATGTATTTTCCGGTTATTGATAAACCAACTATTGATAATCCTAACAAAATTAATTTTTCAATTTATTGCACAGCAGCAATAATGCTTCTTTTAAAAAAACAACGTGACGCTGTCGGCTTAAGCATTTTTTCAGATAAAATTGAACTACACACTCAAGCAAAATCAAGTTCTGTTCATCATAAATATATTTACAGTGAACTGGAAAAATTATTATCTCCGATTTCTATAGACTCTAAAAAAAAGACATTTGCCAGTGATGCTCTCCACGAAATAGCCGAAAATATTCATAAACGTTCATTGGTTATTATTTTCAGTGATATGTTTGAAAGCAAAAGTAATACTAACGAATTGTTTTCAGCGATGCAGCATTTGCGACATAATAAACATGAAGTTGTTTTATTTCATATTGTTGACAAAAAACAGGAATTGGATTTTGATTTTCAAAACCGCCCTTACAAATTCATTGACATGGAAACGGGACAGGAGCTAAAAATTAATCCTAAAGAAGTAAAAGAAAATTATGTGAAGAAAATTTCAGACTTTAAAAAAGAATTAGAACAACGTTGCAATCAATATCGTATTGATTTTATTGAAGCTGATATTAATACCGGGTTTAAACAGATTTTATTTCCTTATCTTCTGAAACGAACAAAACTTTTTTAAACTGGCATCGAATTTTCGCCGTTTTGAATTTTGAAAAATCATTGAACAACTTACCTAAACATTAATCTTTATATCTGTTAAATCTTAATGATTTCACCATCCAATTTGGAAGTTGCTTTACTTTCTTCTTGGTTTTAAGTGTTAAATACCAGCCGATTTTTTTAATTATCGGCACTTTAGTAGTCTCCACAAATTCGATTAAAGTACCGTCAGGGTCTTCGATGTATGAAAAATGTCCTGATGCTTCGCCCATATCAAAACTCTTGCTACTGTCAGCAACAAAAGGCGAACCTTTAGTTTTACATTCTTCTCTCAATGTACTCATGCCAATAATATCAAAACAAATGTGGATAAATCCAAGGTCTCCCCAAAATCTATTTTTAAATATTTTTTCTGCTTTTCTATCAATTACCTGAATTAACTCAATTTGTGTAGCACCATATAAAGCACTAAAAGGGCCTATTCTGGGTTTGCTGTGTTTCAGCAAAACACGATGAAATTTTTCTTTTCCTCCCGGCAAAAATGATAAATCATCAAATTTTTCTTCCTTATCGTAAACAACTTCGTCATATCCCAAAATTTCCTGATAAAATTTAACAGACTTTTCAATATCCGAAACTCCTATTGTGCATCCAACAACTCCACCTGTTAATTTTTTATCTTCTTTAAAAATATAGTTATCCTTAACAATTTCGAAAAAATTATTATAAGGATCTTTGACAAAAAAATGTTCATCTCCCGAAAGTGATTTTTCGAGATTTCCAATTATCTCAATATTTCGTGATTTAAAATCATCGTAAACAGCTTTTACGTTCCTGCTCTTTATTTTGGTAATATTAATTCCGTAATCACCGAGTTTAACTTCAAATTTTGGTGGCTCGGGTGTTCTTTTGGTATATTGCCAAATTTCAAATCCTCCCCCACTTTGAATGTTGAAAGCTAAAACAGCATGTCTTTCTCTAGCTTCTCCACCAGTGTAATTAAGCATTATATTAGCGATGGCACTATCTTCAAATATCCTTAAATCCATCCCAAAATTTTCACGATACCATTTCCAGGCTTCGCTGCAATTTTTCACACCAATACCAATTTGTTGAATTCCTGTTATCATTTTTTTGTGTATTATCTAAATTTGTGGTGAAGATAAAAAAATATTATTATTCTTGGATTATTTAGGCGGACTTATCTAAATTAAGTATTTTGGTAACAAAAACAAAAAATTTAAAGATAAGTTTACAAATCGCTTTTTCATAATATAAGATTCCTTTTATTGTATTACTTAATTTTAAAAATCACTATCATCTTGAAATTAATTTTGTTATAACTTTCAATTTAAAATTATTTTTTTAATTTTGTATAAAAAAAATTAATATGAGTGAAATTAAAGTTGGACAATTCGGAAAAATAGGAGAAAATATGGTTGCCTTTGAATTATCAAAAAGGGGTTGGATTGTATTTTTACCACCTTATGATGAAAGAGTTGATATTGCTGCTATGAAATTTATTTGTAGTTCGTGTGGTTCAGCTTGGAATATTACTCATAACCTACATTGTTCGAACAAAGATTGTATTAATCATAATGAAATTGCAAAATCAAAAATTGCAAAATCAAAAAAATGCACTAATTGCAATACTGTTTTTGAAAGAGATGAAATCACTTCACAAACTTCTCTTTGTCCTAAATGTAATACAAACACATTAGAAGAAATTGCACTTTGCAATATTTGTAATAATGAAATTAGTGTAAAACAAAATAATTGCACAAATTCATCATGTAATAGCAAGGATTATAAAATAATATTTCGTTCAATACAAGTAAAATCTACACATTATGTAGATAATGGAAAAAATCTTGGTTTTAATTTTAAATATCAGGATTTATTACATGATAATAGACATTTTTTTATCGTGTATTTAAGGGATACGAAAGATTGTAAAGAATCTCATCATTATTGGGTTATGAGTAAAGATGATTTTATTTCAATAAAAAATATTAATACTGTTTCATTTAAAATTTACCAAAACGACAGAGGTCATTATAATCCAGACAAATTATTGAAATTTAAATATAATGAAGAGAAGTCATATCAAATAAATAAAAAATTAGAACAAACATCTAATCTCGCATCTTTTAGTGAGTATAAGCAATTGTTAAAAAAGTATGACCCTTTTTTAAAATTAGATGAGGAATTATAATAAATCTAATTCGTCAAAATGATTACCATTTAGTTCTGTTACAATTCGGTTTACAATTGCGTCTCGGTATAGTTCTTTGTTTAATTCAATTCCTATTCCATTCCTGTTTAAAATTCTAGCAACTAATGGAGTTGTAAAACTTCCAGCAAAAGGATCTAAAACATTTTCACCAACATACGTAAAATATTTTATTGCCATTTCAGGAATGTCTTTCGGGAAAGGTGCTGAATGTCCAAGAATATTTTTTCCTTTACAATTAATTTTTATAACAGGATTAATTTTCGCAATATCCTTTTGCCATTTTTTTATAGTCTGCTTTTCTATAATGTTTTGTGAATTATTTTCATGGTAATATTGCATTATATTTGTTCGTAAAGAAAATCTCTTCCCCCTATTATTAGGACTTCTTACAAAACATTTTTCATTTTTGCATTCCCAACTTTGAACACCAACTTCGGATTGTGTATTTCCGTTTACTTTCAAAGACCCACAAACAGGACAAGGTATTTTTGTTTTATCTAATCTATGTTTATGAAAAATCAAAATATGTTCGTATGAATTAAATGGATATTGATAAAATGGAATATTATTGCCGTTATTCATATGTCTTTTACTTTCAACAAAACCCTTATCCCAAATAATGTCATCGACAAATTCAAAACCTTCTTCTTCAAATATTTTTATAAAATATGAACCAAGTGGAATTCTTCTTTTGCCCCAAACTGAATTAGTATTTAATCTATCATTATCAAAAATATCTCCTACATTCCATATCCAAACTCTATGATTATCTAGAACTCTATAACTTTCCCTAATAATTTTTCGCATATCGTCAAGATATAGCTTAATGTTTTCCCATTGAGAATATGCTCTTGCATTATAGTAAGGTGGAGAGGTAACCATTAATTGAATACTTTCTGATTTCATTTGTTTCAATACATCTAAACTATTCCCCCATAGCATTTTAATATCGGAAATATTTTTATTTATATGCTTGTCTAATTCAAGATTAAAAATTTTTGGAAGTGTTTCAATTTGATAACGATTTTTAATTATTGATAAATATACTTTTCCAAATTTTATTACATAATCTTGGTTATTAAAATCTTTATCATTAATATTATTTAAAATATCCTGAAAATTATCAATTTCAGCATTAGAAAATATTTGTTTTAGATATTTTTCATTATTGCTTATTAAATAATCAAAGTCTATTTCATAAGTATTTATTATTTGTTCATTTTTAGGTTTTATTTTCTTTTCGTGTATTGCATATAAAGGTAAAGTTTCTTCAGCAACCCATTTTTTTACATCTTCTATTCTATATCTATTTGATTTTCCAACTTTAATGAATGGCAGACCATTATGCTTAAATCTCCATAAAGTTGAACGAGATATTTTTAAATATTCTAATACTTCTTGCTCTTTGTATAAATTTTCCATTTTTAAAACGTTTTGAAACAATATGAAACAAAAGTAAATAAAAAAACAACATCTAAAATTATTTATTAAAAAATATTTTTTTTATTTATTAATAACTTCCTATTAAAAAAAAGTAAATTATTAAGACATGAAAATTCCCTATGTCTATTGGATTTTAGGACAATATGTTTGTATTATTCCTTAAAAGAATACTGAATCTTTTTGGAATATAATCTAACTTATTTCTATAAAAATTTAGAATTTGTAATTTAGTCCAATACTTGGCATGAATGGAAGTTGGTAAACACGTTTGTTTGTTAAACGTTCTACATAGAAAATATTTTTAGCATCATAAACATTTGTAATACTAAGAGTAGCTTCCAGAGTTGAATTACTAGAGATTTCAAATTTTTGTTTAACAGAAACATCTAAGCGATGATAATCAGAAAGTCGCCCTTGATTAAGTTCGCCATATTGAATACCAATATCTCCATTAGTTTTAGTATAATCTGTATTTATTCCATCTTCAAAAATGAGTTTTTCATAGAATCCTTGAGTTTGTGTAAATGGGAAACCGGAGCCATAATTCCATCGAACATTAAATACAGAGTTAAGTTTTTTCCCAAAAATGTATGAAACAATTAAATTAACATTGTGTCTTCTGTCGTAGTGAGGAACATATTCAACTACTCCATCATATTTATCAATTTTTGATAAAGAATAAACAGCCCAAACATAAATACGTTTGTAGTCATATTTAAGTAAAACATCAATACCTTTAGCATTGCCGGTTTCTACAATAAAATCTTTTTTAAGATAATCGGGTTTATCTGAATACTCGGGGCTATCATTAAAAACTTTATTACGATTTATGTTAGTAAGTTGCGAGAAATTTTTATAATAACCTTCAATATTTATGCTCATATACTTAAATAAGTCATATTCAATTCCCAAAATCAGGTGTTGGGATTTTTGCAATTTATGTGTTAATTCTTCACCATCAAATTCATCCTGCAAATTTTCGGGACCCGAAACAAATCCATAAAAAAGATTAACCACATCTCTATCGGAATTAGCAGCAATAAGATTTTGCGAGTAATAACCTCCGGCAAATTTAATTCTTAAAACATCAGCAATATTATATTTAATTGCAAGTCTTGGTTCGGGAGAAAAATTTGATAAAGATGCATAATAATGAGCTCTAAAACTTGGTTCTAAAATCAACTTCCCTTTAATAATTTTAGTTTTTAAATATCCTGCAAGTTCTGTTGTATGTTCTTCTTGATTAATTACTCTTTCATCAATATTATGGAATTCAAAATTTGTATTAAATCCTAACATTTCAATACCGTATTTCACTTGGTTTTTTCCAAGGAAATAAGTAAAATTCAATCCCATATTAAAACCTTTTACTTCGCTACTTCTCGGAGGAGAATTTTCTGCATCAAGAGTAATTTTATAAGTTGAATATGCAAAATTCCCGTCAATTATTGCAGCAGAAGCGCCGGGCAAAACGATAAATTTAGTTCCACCTCCCGTAGCGTCCCAATGAAAATCTGAGAGTGTTTTGTAATTTACATCATCAGTATATTTAAAACCAAAGAAACTAACTTTACTACCTTTATTTGAATTAAATGAAAGTTTGCTGTAAATATCAGTATAATTGAAAGGCAAGCCATCTTCATCAATATATTCATAAAATATTTTAGAACTTTCTTTAAGGTAAGAATTTTTAGCAGAAAAAATAAAGGAAGAACTTCCTTTACCATCTTCTTTTTGCTTTTTTATTGGACCTTCAAAAAGAATATTTGCTCCGAAATTACTAAGACCTACTTTCCCGGCAAATCTTTTTTTGTTTCCATCGCGGGTTGTAATATCCATAACTGAAGAAATTCTTCCGCCATATTCGGCACCAAATCCGCCAGTGTAGATATCTGCATTTCTTAATATTTCTGTGTCAAAAATAGAAAACAATCCTATAGAATGAAAAGGATTGTAAATAATCATTCCATCTAACATAACTTTATTTTGAACAGGAGAACCACCTCTGATATACAATTGCCCACCTTGATCACCAGTAAAAACCACACCCGGTAAAACCTGCAGATATTGGGCAAGGTCAGGTTGACTGCCAATTGAAGGAATTTGTTTAATTTGTTTTGGAGTAACTTTAACCACTGAAGTTTTTGTTTCTGTTTTAGCTGCTTGTTTTTCAGCAAATATCTGTATTTCCGGCAATAAATATGAAGATTTAGATAAGTATAGTTTTTTATGTAACATCTGCCCTGTTTTAAGTGTAACAGGAAGTCTAAGAGTATCAAAGCCAAGATTAGTTACCATTAATGTGTAAGTGCCAGCCGGTATTTTTGATATTACGAACAAACCATCAACATTTGTTGGTGCTCCATAAATAGTTTTATAAAGATAAACGTTAGTGAATATTATTGGTTCTCCGGTTTCTTTTTCATAAACAAATCCGCGAATTATTCCGGTTTGCGAAAAAACACTTGATGCTATGAAAACTACAATAAAAATTGTTAAAATTTTAATGATTGCAGTTTTATATTTTATAGAATATATCATAAATATTATTGAAGATGAAAAATTTTCGCAAAAATAGTTATAAACTTAATAAAACGATTAAATAGTTAAAATTATTTTTCATTTAAAATTAAATATTGATGATATAATTGAGAATTTAGGAAACTTAATAAGAAAATTAGTTAAAGAATTTCTTGAAAAAAGTCCGCAGAAATTTCTACGGACTCACTTTTGAAAGCATAATAAAAATTTTAAGCTTCCACCTTAATAATTTCTTTTCTTGCTCTTTTCAAAAGAGTTTTTTCAATAATCATTTCACCTGGTTTAATCATAAATGCAATAACAAATTTGAGAAGTAATCCAACCCAGAAAGCTATTCCAACAGAAAATTTCAATGCAGCCCAACTTTCAATTCTTGGTTCAATAAATGCTTCTGAAACAATGAACAAAGCAACAGCAAAAAACAAAATATAAGTTGTTGCCTTTCGACCAACTTTAGCTTTTGTGAGTGCGTCAATAGTTTCCTGAAGCTGAATATTTCTTTCGTTAAGCTTGTCATTTGTTTTATCAAGTTTTCTCTGGAGTCGGTCGCTGATTTTCGTAATAATTTTTACTTGGTCAAAAAGTTCTTCGTAGTTCTCTACAAGATTTTTTAGCTCGAGTTGGATTTCAGATTTATCATAATTTTCTTTTTTCAGAAAATTTTTGCTTTGTTCAAGATTCTGAAATTCCTTATAATAAATATCTGATGATTTTTCAGCCACTTTGCAATTATTCTTCTATTTGTAAAATTTTAAAAGGCAAACCTGTTACATCTTCGTAATCTTCACCGGTTTCCATCATTTCTTCATCATCTTCGTCGTAATACCATTCAACAACAATATCCTTTTTTTCAACATGTAATGCTTTCATTTTTTTAAATATCTCAAGAATATATTTTGAAGAACTTGTATTAAAATACTCCAAATTAACTTTTATAACTGTTTTTTCAACTGGAGTTGCTACATATTCATCAAGCCAGATTAATATGGGGTTATAAAATTCAAAAGAATTTTCCGGTATTGATCTGCCACTAATTTCTAAAATACCAGTATCAGCATTAAAATTAATCTTTGGGGTTTGTTTGCTGCCTTCGATGTTTAATAGTTCCATTTTTATATTTTTATTTAATTTTTTATTTTCAAATTTATTTTTTTTCAATTTTAACTTTAAAATCTATAAAAGAAAGTTCATCATTAACTTTATTAATGTTGTATTCTAATTTCTCGCCAGATTTTCTTGCTATATCAATCATTCCAAGTCCTGCTCCGCCTTTTTCAGAAATTTGGTCATTATCAAGAATCTCTCTATAAAAATCTCTTAATTCTTCTTTTGATAATGAATTAATTTTATCTAATTTATTCTTTACATTAGCAACATTCTCATTTTTAATATAATTTGCTGTTAAAATATAATAATAGTTATTTTCAAACCATAATTCCAACAGTGCTATTTTTTGTGAAGTTTTCTTATTATTTGTTGTGTCAATTGCTGCATGATGATAAAGATTTTGTAAGCACTCGACAAGAATATTAAAAATTTTCCTTTTTGTGCTGCCTTTTTCATCTACTGCTTCAAGTTTGTTTTCGGCTATTTGAAGCACCATTGATATGATTTCAGATGTTATTTCACCTTTGAAAGACAACATTATATTATCACCATTCATTTTGCGAAATTTGTCATATGTAGCATCCATTTATCTTAATATTTGTTTATTTTTTTATAGATTAATTTATTCAATATTTCAAAAACTAGTTTAATTTTTTAAACTATTTTTACTCCAATCACTAATACATCATCAATTTGTTCGTAATTTCCCTTCCAATTAATAAAAGTTTTTTCAAAAATAGATTTATGTTCGCTTTCATTTTTATCCTGTAAAGATATTAATAATTTTTTAAATTGTTTTGAAAGGAATTTTTTTCCAAGTTCTCCACCAAACTGGTCAATAAATCCATCAGTAGTAATATAAATACAATCGTTAGGTTGAATATTAATTTTCACTTTGGAAAAAGGAGTCAATTGTTTTTCAGAAACACCAATAGGCATTCTGTTAGCTTTTATTTCAATTAAATCATTTTCGAAAAATGTATATTTTTCTTTTATTTTAATGTCGGATTTCGCAACATTTTTTCTTACAAGATAAAGAGAATTATATGCTCCGGCATATTCCAAAACATTATTCTTATTATCAATTGACAATAGAGCTATGTCCATTCCATCTTTTGCTTCCTCGGTATCTCCGGTTTGCTGCATTACATTAATTATGTATTCCCTAAGTTTATTAAGAATTTCATCAGGATTAACAATGCCTTTTTCATTAACAATTTCGTTAAGGAAACTAATTCCTATCATACTCATAAAAGCACCGGGAACACCGTGTCCTGTGCAGTCAGCAGCAGCAATTATTTTTTTATTTTCTTTCTCAGAGAACCAATAAAAATCTCCGCTTACAATATCTTTTGCTTGATAATAAATAAAAGATTTTTTAAGAACTTTTAATAGTTCTGCTTCAGGATGCATGATAGCTGATTGTATTCTTTGAGCATAATTTATACTATCAGTTATATCTTTGTTTTTCTTAGCTAATTCTAAATTCTTTTGTGAAATTTGTATGGTTCTTTGCTCTACTTTATCTTCAAGTATTGCTTTTTCTTTAATCAAATTCCGTTCTCTGGTTTTTATAAAACCATAGATAATTAAAATACCAATTACAGCAACTATTAGGTAAAACCACCATGTTTGCCAAAAAGGAGGTATAATTCTGAAACTATATGTTATTGGTTCTTTATTCCATATTCCTGCATTGTTTTTTGCTTTGACTTTAAAAGTGTAATAATTTGGTGGTAAAGGAGAATATATTATTTCGGTTTGTTTAGTAATTGGTCGCCAATCATCATCAGCACCTTCGAGCATATACTGGTATTCAACTTTATCCTGATCGGTAATACAAATGCTTCCAAAATTGAAAATAATTGATTTTTCAGTATAATTAAGTTTCATATCAGGAATCATTTCCCTGTCTTTTAAATTAACCCTAAGCCTTAAAATATGTGTTGCCGGCTCAAGAATATTGATAACTTCCTCTTTTGGATTTATTTTTATAACTCCTTTAACAGTTCCTACCCAAATATTTCCGTTTTTTTCTTTGAAGGATGCATGGCGTTTAACTTCAATGCCAATAAAGCCAACCTTTTTAGTATAAGTATAGAATTTGTTTTCCTTTTGAACATATTTATTTAATCCATTGTTAGTACCAATGTAAATATTGTTATTATCATCAACACTAATAGTTGTTATCAGGTCTGATGATAAACCATCTTTAACTTTAAATTGATTGATTATTTCTTTATTATCTAAAACAATAACACCTTGACTTTCTGTACCTATCCATATTTTCCCATTTTTATCTTCACAAATAGAATTTGGTGTAAATTTTTTATTTAATTTAATCATAGAAATTTCATCATCATCAATTGCTGTTAATCCTTTTCCTCTTGAGCCAACCCATACTATTCCTTTTGAATCGCAAAACAGTGCAGAAATATCGTTACCTGCAATTCCATTAACATTTGAGAGTCGGTCTATTTTTTCATTATCAATTTCATAATAAATAAGTCCATCACTTGTTCCAATCCACATGTTATTGCTTTTATCAATTTCCATTGCAGAAATATTTCCTCTTGACAACGGATAAGCATAATCGTTAATCATATAGTTTGGTTCAAATTTTGACTTTATTTCATCATACTTAAAAACACCTTGTCCCCAAGTTCCTATCCAAATATTTTTGTTTTTATCTTCTTTAATATACCTAATTTGGTCAGTTAATAATCCGATATTTTGTTCTTTTGTAAAGTTTGTGAATTTCTCTTCTAATTCTGATTTGGGGTTATAAATTGTAATTCCTGCATTAGTTCCAAACCAATAATTCTTTTTGCTGTCTTTGAGAATAGCCCAGACTTGCTCATTTACAAGTCCATCATTTTCACCAAAAGAAACAAATTGTTCGCCCTTGTATATAGCGACACCATTTTCATTGGTTCCGATTAAAATATTTCCTTCCCTGTCTTCGAAAATAACTCTGATTTTATTATCAGGAAAACCATTTTGAGTATTATATTTTTTAAATTTCCCATTTGTTATTTTAGTAATTCCACCTCCCCATGTTCCTACCCAAATATTTCCGTGACTGTCATCATAAATAGTGCTTATAAATTTATCTGCTATTTCGTCCTCTTTAAAATAAAACTCAAATTTATTTTTCTTTTTATCATATTTTTGAAGACCGTTTGTATATGTTCCAAACCAATAATTTCCATTTCTATCTTCATACATTGAAGTGATTTGAGAAAAATATGACAAGCCTTTTAATTTAAAATTATCAAATGTATTTTTTTTACCATCAAATTCTTTTATGCCAAAATCTGTAATAAAACAGATATTATTATTACTAAGTCTGACGATTTTATAAATTCTATCGCTCAATCCCTCCTGCCCTTTAAACTGTTTATATTTAATTTCTGACAATGAATCGGCATAAGGATTTTGAAGCAAAATTGCTCCAGCTCCCCTAGAGCTAATCCATATTTGTCCATTATTATCTTCAACAATAGAAGTAATATCTGCATTAGAAATAAGAGTATCAAGTTGAAGTTCTTTGAATGATTTTCCGTCATAGAACGAAATTTTCCCACCAGTATGCCCAAACCATAAATTTCCTACAGAGTCTTCAAAGATTGTACGGACTCCATTTTCTGCCAAACCATTTTCAGTAGTAATATTAATAAATTCAGCTCCATCAAATTTAGAGACACCGCTTGCAGTTCCCATCCAAACATAGCCTGACTTGTCTTGAATAATTGAATAGACATTAGACTGAGCTAATCCGTTTTTTACACTATAATTATCAAAAAAGAATGTTTGGGAAAATAGAACAGGAATTGCAATAATAATTGAAATTCCTGTCAATAAAATTTTTCTGAAGTAATTCACAAAGTCAAGTATTTGGTTAATATTTTTAGATATTAGTCTCGATTAAGGAGCTCACTTTTTCATAAAAAAGAAAGTACCATCTTCATCTTCAAGTCCGGAAATTTTACCAAATGTTGGTTTTTGATTTTTACTCTTCACAACAGCACTTGACACTTTGATAACAATGTTTTCAATAGGGATACACATATTAGGATTATGCGATAAAGAGTTTGCAAAAGTTTTTGTAAATTGGGAGTTATCAACAGCAAGCTCATAACCTGCAGAAGAAAATACCTGAGATGATTTGAATTTTGTAGCTTTCCAGTCACCACAACTTCTGATTTTTGGAGTTGACCTCATTGCCTGATAAAAGGATGGACCTGATTCACAAGCATCAGTAACAACTAAAATATGAGTAATGTATTTTGAATAAGACTGCATTGAAGCTTTCAATGAATTTATGTTGAAGTAAGTAAATTCATCATCTCTTTGAGCATCAACCGGAATCCAGTAACCTGTTTCATTAACAGATTTTCCATGACCGGCATACCAAACTAATAAAGAGTTTACATTATTACTTCTAACCATATCTCTAAGTTCTATTGCAAAAAATCTTTGCAACTGTTTCTTAGACATGTTTTTCTTATGTATAACATTATGTATTTTATATTTTGCTAAAACAGATTTCATCATAATAATGTCTTTTGTTGGTCCTTTAAGACTGGCAAAGGATTTATAGCTTGAATTTTCAATAAATACAACCCATGTTTTTCCCATTGGATTATTTTCTGAAATATTTGCACCTTCACGATTAAAAATATATTCTTTAACCGTTTTGTTATCATAAATATCAATTGCTTCAATAGTAATTTTGCTTTTATTTGTAATATTAATATTTGCAGTAAACACAGGATTAGTATTATTAACAATATAACTTGCTGTTGCACCTTCAACTATTATTGATTTTATTGTGCTGGCATCACTAATAATTCCTTCAACATAAAGATTCGGATCGTTGCTTTCGAGATAAATTTGGTCGTTATCAGAAGCATAAGGAGCAACCAGATTGATTATTGGTGGATCTACTTCAGTAAGTTTTATTTTATAAATTTTTGTTTTATTATTATGATATACGTCACAAACAGAAATAGTAAATTCTTCAACTCCATCAATATTTATTGTTGCAGTAAATGCATTATGTTTAGCATCTTCAGGGATAACAACTATATTACCGTTGACTTTTAAATATTCTATTGCGCTTTCATCATTAATTTGTCCTTTTATTATTGCTTGCTTAGAACCTTTGACAATTTCAACAATTCCATCTTGTTTTGAAGTTGGTTCAAGAATAACAATTTCGGGGTCATTATCTTCTTTTTTTAATTCGAATAAACGTTGCTTGGCATCAGCAATTAATTGTTTTGCATCTTCGTTTTTAAGGTGCATAGATTCAACCATTTCATAATCTTTAATAGCTGCATCATAGTTTGTGATTGCCTCGTAGGAAGCTGCTCTTTTAAAGTAAGCTATATAATTTTTTTTATTTAAGGTTAACACCTTACTGAAATCGTTAATTGCATTTACGTGTTGATTAAATTCAAGATAATAAATACCTCTTGTTAAATAATATTTTTCAACATCTTTGTCATTAGGATATAAAACGATGAGTTTTGAAAGGTCATTTATTGCATTTGGATATTCAACTTTTTTATGATAGATTTTACTTCTTGTAAAATATCCGCTTTTGCTGTTTTCATCCATTTCAAGTGCTAACTCTATTGTATTAAGAGCCTCGGATAATTTATCCATTTCATATAAAGTATTTGCCAATCCAACAATAGTTACCTCATCTTTTCTATCTCTAGTAAAAGCTGAGTTATAGTCTTTTTCTGCTTCTTCATAATTTTTAAGAAGAAAATAAACTTTTCCACGATTTTTATATGTTTCTGTTGTTCTTTTTATTTCTATTGTTTTGTTGCATTCTATCAATGCTTCGTCATATTTATTCATTGCAACTAAAACATCAGTTTTAACATAATAGGCTTCTAAATATTTTAGATTTAGCTCTATTGCTTTATCAATCTTTACAAGTGCTTCATTATATTTTCCAAGGTCTTTAAACAATCTGGCAGCATTGTAGAAATTTGAAGCTTTTTTGGGATCTATTACAGTTGCTCTATTAAAATCTTCGGCAGCTAATTCAATTTTAAATATTTTTTCGTATGTTTTTGCTCTTTCTAAATATGCAGCAACATAATTGGGTTCTAACTCAATTGCTTTAGTGTAATGTGTAATGGCTTCAGTGTAATTTTCGGCTTTTGCAAAGGTGTTTCCGGTTTTTAAATATTTTTTTGCAGTTTGCCCAAATGCTCCGACAGAGAATATTATTAATCCAATAATAATTATCCCTTTTAATTTCTTCTGTATCATTTTTTTGTGTTTTAGTGTTTATTTAAAAAATATTTTTTCCAAATTAATAATAACAAAAATAATATATTTTTTTGTGAATAACAAATTGTTATAAAAATATTATTACTGCGAATCAAGGCTTGGATTTTCTAACTTATTCTTTTATAGCCACTAAGGCTCAAATAAATTCACAAAGAAAATATAAAAACACAAATTACAACTTAGTGAATCTTTGTGTTTTAGTGTCTTTGTGGCAAAAATATTCTTAACCCTTGATTCGCATTATTAATAAGTTGAAAATTTCCTATAATAATTATTAGACTATAAATTTTGCGAAAAGTTTAATTGATTGAAAAAATCAATGCAAAATTTTAAAAATTAACTCCTTCATTAATTCCCCATCATTAGTTGAAACATTATCAACCCCCTTAGACTTAAGGTCATATTCACGAAACAAAGAAATAATTTGAATTAACTTTTTAGCATTATAATTACTTGCAGCAATCTGGTAATCTTTAATAAAAAATGGATTTATTGACAAAACTGAAGCAACATTGTTTCTTGATTTATCTTTAATGTAATGATACATTAATACTTTAATAAAAAAACTATATAAAATAGCAACTATTTTTAATAAGGGATTATCTCTAACATTTAATTTAAAATAATTAATAATTTGGTTTGCTTTAAAAATATTTTTCACACCGAGAGCCTTTTGCAATTCAAAGACATTATAATCTTTGCTGATTCCAATAAATTGTTCGACAAGCTCAGCAGTAATTTCAGTTTTTTCCGGAATATTTAGAGTTAATTTTTTTAGCTCATTTGTAATCTTCCCAAGGTTGCTTCCAAGACTATCAGCTAATAAAACACAAACCTGGGGTGAAATTTTATAGTCCTGCTTTTGAATATAATTTGTTATCCAATCGGGAATTTTATTATCATATAATTTCTGTGAATCAAACAAGACAACATTATTGCTTTTTGATAAAACTTTAGCAAATTTTGTTCTTTTATCAAACTTTTTATATTTATAACAAATAACAAGTATCGTTGATTTTAAAGGTGTTTCAATATAAGAAATTAGCTGGTCAATTTCTTTAATATTCTGAGCTTCTTTAACAATTACCACCTGATAATTTGCCATCATTGGAAATCGTTTTGCGTAGCTTATAATTAAAGGGACATCAGTTTCTTTTCCATAAAGTATGCTTTGATTAAATTCTTTCTCCGTTTCGCTAAGCAAGTTTGTTGCAATACAATTAGTAATTTCATCAATAAAATATGGTTCTTCTCCCACCAAATAATAAACAGGATAATAAACTTTATTTCTTAGGTCTGATATTATTTTTTCAAATTTCATTATAAATATTTTGTTTTAAAATCCTTACTGCAAAATACATTTTAAAAATACAAATGTTTAACAGTTAGCCCATCATTAATAAGTTGGTTTAATGAATCAATTCCTATTTCAAGATGCATTTCGGAGAATGCTTCAGTAACTTCTTTATCACTTTCTTCGGTTTTAACACCGGAAGAAATCATAGGTTGATCTGAGACAAGCAGTAGTGCTCCACTTGGAATTTGGTTAGCGAAACCAACAATAAAAATTGTCGCAGTTTCCATATCAATTCCCATTGATCTAATACTACGAAGATATTCTTTAAAATCTTCGTCATGTTCCCAAACTCTTCGGTTTGTAGTATAAATTGTCCCGGTCCAATAATCTTGTTTATTGTCTCTGATTGTTGTTGAAATAGCTTTTTGAAGATTAAAAGCAGGTAATGCAGGAACTTCCTGAGGAAAATAATCATCCGAAGTTCCATCACCTCTTATTGCAGCTATTGGCAAAATAAAGTCTCCGAGTTTATTTTTTTTCTTTAAACCACCACATTTGCCAAGAAAAAGTACGGCTTTGGGTTCAATTGCACTCAACAAATCCATTATTGTAGCTGCATTGGCACTGCCCATACCAAAATTTATTATAGTTATATTGTTTGATGTGGCACTCGGCATAGGTTTATCCATACCTTGAATTTCGACTTTATTTCTTTCGGCGAACATATTAACATATTTACTGAAATTTGTTAAAAGAATATATTTGCCAAAATCTTCAAGTTTAGTGCCTGTATATCTTGGAAGCCAATTTTCTACAATATTGTGTTTTGTTATCATTAGTTTATAATTTTAAATTTTTTAATAAATACATAATTTACAAAAACAATAATTTTCATTATTATGAACCTTCAAAAATTATTAATAAAATCTTATAGCAAATTTATGAGTTTTAATTTAATAATATTAATTTTAGCTGCTAAATAATTTTATTTATTATGACAAAACTAAATTTGCCTGAATACAATTTTAATATAAGGCAAATCAATGACAAAACTGAAATTCTTGATAAAATTCGAAAAAAATATATTGCTTTAACTCCTGAAGAATGGGTCAGGCAAAATTTTGTAATGTTTCTTATTAACGAAAAAAAAGTTCCTGAATCACTTATTTCAATTGAAAAACAGTTAGTTTTTAACCGAATGTTAAAAAGAACCGACATAGTTGTTTATAATAATTTAGCTATTCCAAAAATTATTGTAGAATGTAAATCACCGAAAATTAAAATTTCTCAAAAAGTTTTTGAGCAAATAGCAAGATATAATATGACACTAAAAGTTGATTATCTAATTGTAACTAATGGCTTACAGCATTTTTATTGCCTGATGGATTATGAAAAACATGATTATAAATTTATTAAAGAATTGCCAAATTATGACGAGCTATAAATTTTTTACTTGATATTAATTGTTTTTTGATTTATATTGCAAATTATTTCTATAAAAACATGAAAAATTTATATTATAAAACATTTATAACAGCTGTAATTTTATTATTTGTAATAAATTGTTCAGCTCAAAAGAATTCTCAATTAAAAACTTCAGGAGATTTTTATACTCTTCCCGAAGAAATAACTGAAGAAGATTATGTTCAAAAAACAATAATCTTCAGAGTCAAATCTGAAAATAGAATTAATTGTTCTAATGATGGAATTAGAAATGCAGAACTAAGTATTATTTTTAATTCATTAGGAATTGTAAATCTTTCAAAAAAATTTCCCCGCCATAATCCTCCTGAAAACAGATTTGACGAATACGGAAACCAATATACTGATTTATCTCTAATTTATGAATTGAAGTATTCTGCAGAAATCCCTGTTGATAAGGTTATCAATTATTTATTTTCGACAAAAATCATAGAATACGCCGAACCACATTTCATTCATAAAACACTTTATGTTCCAGATGACCCCGCTCAATCTTCACAATTTTATTTACAAAGCATTAGGGCATATCAAGCATGGGATATTTCAAAAGGAGATACAAATATTGTTATCGGAATAGTTGATACCGGCACCGACCTCGACCATGAAGATTTAGAAAATAGTATAAAATATAATTATTCAGACCCAATTGACGGAATTGACAATGATAATGACGGATATCTCGATAATTTTTATGGCTGGGATTTAGGAGAAAATGATAATAATCCACAAGTTCATATTGTTGGACACGGTTCTCACGTTAGCGGAATTTCTTCTGCAACCGCTGATAATGCAATTGGTATGGCAGGTGTTGGATTCAATTGCAAATTTATGCCAATAAAAGTTGATGATGAACAAGGATATTTTGTTAAGGGCTACGAAGGGATAATTTATGCTGCTGACCATGGATGCGATATTATTAATTGCTCGTGGGGAGGAAAATTCGGAGAAGGACAATATGGTCAAGAAATTGTTAACTATGCTGTAATTAACGAAAATGCTGTTGTGGTTGCTGCTTGTGGTAATGACCATAATGAAAATGTTTTTTATCCAGCTTCTTACGCTAATGTTATTAGCGTTGCAGGAACAGATTCAAATGATGTGCTTTGGGCTGGTTCGTCCTACGGAATTAACATTGATATTTGTGCTCCCGGAACATTCATCTATTCAACATGGAATGGTGGTTATTATATTACATCACACGGAACTTCAATGGCTGCTCCAATGGTTTCAGCTGCTGCTGCAATAGTAAAATCTCAATATCCAAATTTATCAGCTATTCAAATTGGTGAACAATTAAAAGTTACTGCCGATAATATTGATACTATTCCGGGGAATAGTTCTTTTGCTCAAAAATTAGGAAGCGGAAGATTGAATATGTACAATGCATTGGTAAACAACAATAAACCTTCAATAAATCTGATTAGTCATGAAATTATATTAGACAATCCCGGAAATACTACTTATGATACTCTTAATCTTACAGCAAGTTTTATTAATTATCTTTCTCCAACATCAAACCTTAACATCACTGTAAGTTGTTCTTCTACTTATGTTGAAGTAGTTCCTGCTGTTTTGAATCTTGGAGTAATGCAAACAAATGGCATAAAAACAAATCTCAGCAATCCATTTAAAATTATTGTTTATCCAAATATTCCTAACAATTATAAAGTTGAGTTCAAAATTACTTATAGTGACACCTCTTATAGTGCTTTCCAATATATTTCTCATATTTTTAATCCCGATTTTTTAAATATTGAAACAGAAAATTTATCTGTAACATTAACCAGTAAAAGCAAGATTGGCTATAATGATGATTTTCACGGTGAGGGCTTAGGATTTATTTATAAAAAAGACAAAAGGTCAATATTATATTCAAGTGGTTTAGTAGTTGGTTCTTCATCAAGCAAAGTATCTGATAATATTATTGGTGATAGCGGTTATAACCATGATTTTGCTTCTAAGGTTAAAATTAACAAAATTAATCCTACTGTTTTTTCTGATAATGATTATCAATGCATTTTTACTGACAGCCTTGCTGGTCCTTTAAAATTAAATATTGAAGTAACTCAAAATACCTACACTTGGGATAGTCTTCAAGATTCAAAATATATTATCCTTGAATATTTTATTAAAAATAAGGATTTGTCAACATTATCAAATATTTATGCAGCCTTTTATGTTGACTGGGATTTAAATCCTTCACATAAAAATCGTGTTTCCTATGATGCAGCTTTAAAAATGGGTTATTCTTTTTCAACTTTGGGTGGAACCTATGCAGGCATTAAATTATTAACAGAAGACTCTGTAATACATTATGCTTTTGATAATGACGGCAGTGATGGAAGTTTAAAATTATATGATGGTTTTCCGAGTTTTGAAAAATATGAAGCATTAAAAACAAACAGGCATAATGCAGGATTTGGAGCAACAACAGGAAATGATATTTCTGATATGATAAGTTCAGGACCTTTTACAATTGCTTCAGGTGATACTATCAAAGTTGCTTTTGCTTTATTAGTAGGAAATCATCTTCTTGATTTGCGAAACAGTGCTCAAGCTGCTCATGACAAATATTATAATACTACCTCAGTTGAAAATATTGAAGTCCATTCAGATAATATTCGTCTCTATCAAAATTATCCGAATCCCTTTTCTAATAATACTAATATTAGTTTTTATTTGCCTTGCAATGAATTTGTAGATCTTAGCATTTATAATATTTTAGGACAAAAAGTGCTTAATTTAACAAATTCAAACTTAAGTCAAGGTTATCATAAATTTACACTTAACTCAAATAAACTAGAAAATGGGATCTACTATTATTGTTTATCTGTTAAAAATAAGAAACTAACTAAAAAGATGATTATTCTTTAGAAATCACAAATTTAAAATATAAGAAATATAGATAAAACTCAAAAAAGTTTACAATTTGAATAAATTATTCTGGCAAAAAAATTTTTATATAATAAATTTTTTAAATTTGCATTTGAAATCAAACCAACAAAAATCATGAAAAAAAATATCATTCAAATAGCTTTATTAGCTATAATAATTGTTTTAGTTTATTTTGTTATTAATAGCATAATGGCACCAGTTCGTTTTAACAAACAGAAAAAGATAAGAGAATTTAAAGTTATCGAAAGATTGAAAGAAATCAGAACAGCTCAATTAACTTATAAATCTGTTTACGGTCAATATTCAAGTAGCTTTGATACATTAATAGATTTTGTAAACAATGGAGAATTGCCAATTGTTTTGAAAAAAGGTACAGTGCCAGATAGCCTTACAACAGAAGAAGCATTGGAATTAGGTTTAATAACACGTGATACAACCATGATTTTTGTTAAAGACTCTTTGTTTAAAAATATAGAAAATTTTGTTATAGAAAATATTCAATATATACCTTTTACAGATAAAAAAGCTAAATTTACGTTGGCTGCTGGTAAAATTGAAAGAAGTTCTGTGATGGTTCCTGTTTTTGAAGCAATGGTACATAATGATGTTATTTTGCAAGGATTAGACAGACAAATGGTTCGTAATTTGAATCAAAAGTTAGAAGATATTGAAAAATATCCCGGATTAAAAGTTGGTTCTATGATTGAACCATCTACTGATGGAAATTGGGAATAATATATTCTAAAAATAAATAAATGTTACGGGTTGTTCAACCAAGTATTAGCGTTTCTGACAAAGAATTTAATAAAGAAAAAACTTCTAAATATATATTATCCATTGAGTGTTCACTTAATGGATTTTCTTTTTCTGTATTCAATCAAGAGCAAAATAAATTCTTAGGAATTGAAGTTTATTATTTCCAAAACAAAAAACTTATTCCTCAGGATAAATCCAATAAAAACGAAAATGATTTTCATTTGCTCTATGAAAACTTTGATGGTATTTTTGAAAAATCAGAATGCTTAAAACAAACTTTTAAATCAACAAACATAGTTTTCAGAAATCAAAAATCTACTTTGATTCCAGAGAAATATTTTGATGAAAATCAAAAAGATGCTTTTATAGATTTTAATGATAAAATAAGCAAAAATGAAGATGTGTTTTTTGATAAGTTGAATAAAACTCAAGTATATAATGTTTATGCTTTACCAAAAAATGTTCACGAAAAGTTAATTAACACTTTTCCGCAAGCAAATATTTTTCATAATTCAAGTGTTTTGATTGAAAGTTTAATAGAGCAAAAAAAAGAAAAAACTGTTTTTGTAAATGTTGGAGATTTATTTTTTGATATTATCATCACCGAAAACAAAAATTTAATTTTTCAGAACTCATTTAGTTATAAAACAAAAGAAGATTTTATTTATTACGTTTTGTTTGTTTTCCAACAATTAAAAATCAATCCCGAAACAGCCAACTTTATTTTATTAGGAGAAATTGAAAAAGATTCTTCAATTTATAAAATACTGTATAAATATATAAGGAATATCACTTTTGGAGAAAGAAATAAAAACTTTTCTTTTAGCAATGTTTTTAATGAAATTCCTTCTCATTTTTATCATAATCTTTTAAATGTAAACTTGTGCGAATTATAAGCGGCATATATAAAAAACAGCGAATAAATCCGCCATCTAATCTTTCTTTACGCCCTACTACCGACATGGCTAAAGAAGCTTTATTCAATATTCTAAACAACAATTTTTATTTTGATGAACTAAAAGTTCTTGACCTGTTTTCGGGCACAGGTAGTATTTCTTATGAATTTGCTTCACGTGGTTGCAACGACATTACGGCAATTGAGAGCAATAGTCACCATATTTCGTTTATTCATAAAACCGTAGAAAAATTATCCATCAAAGGGATGAAAATTATAAGAGCAGACGTTTTTAGCTTTTTAAAATCATCAAAACAATCCTATAACATAATTTTTGCTGACCCACCTTTTGATATGAAAGAATATGAAAAAATCCCGAACTTGATTTTCGAAAAGAATCTACTCGAAAAAAACGGATGGTTAATAATTGAACATCCTATAAATATAAATTTCTCGCTCCATCTAAACTTCTCCGAAACGAGAAAATATGGAAAAGTGAATTTTAGTATTTTTTCCACTAAGGATTAGTCAACGCCTACTAATAAATTACAAGTTTCTTGATAATAATATTGCTTTCAGTTTTTATATAAACCAAATATAGCCCAGAATTTTTAAAAATTTCTTCTACCGGTAATTTAATTTGAGAAGCTTCAAAACCTTTAAGTTCCGATTGATAAATTTTCTTCCCTTGTGAATTGAAAATATCAATAATAATATTTTCGGAATCTTGATATCCATTGAATTCCAAAGTAACATCGCTATTTTTTGCAGGATTTGGATATATTTCAACTTCTTGCAATATATTATTGAAATAAACTACTTCAATTTGAGAATATGTAAATTCTCCATTGTAATCATTTTGCTTCAATCGATAGTACGATATTCCATTTAGTGGAGCATTGTCAACTGCTGAATAATTTAAAATTTGTGTACTATTTCCTGCACCATTTATTTTGCTGATTGAAGTAAAATTAATTGCATCAGCAGAGCGCTCAACATTAAAATAATCATTATTAGTTTCGGAGGCAGTGGCCCAATTAAGCTGAACATGCGCATCTATGGCTGCGGCAGCAAAACTTAACAACTCAATAGGCAAAGCAGAAATAGGCGTATCATTAACAAAGCAAAGTGTATTATTATAAACTACACCTGTACTAAATCCAATTGCTCCAGCTGTAGAAAGCATTCTTCCCTCTAAATTTCCATTTGCTCCCATGGTACAGGCTCCGCCATGTGCAATAACCGTTCCTTTCATAAAAGTAAAAGTTCCCATATCAGTGGCACCAGTGGCAACTCCGGCTCCGGAAATCCAAAAAACATTACAACGACGCGTTCCATTAGTAAAAATTACTTTTGATTGTGCCGCTACTGAAAATGCCCCTGCAAACTTAAAAACAAATATTGCATCGGGATCATTTTGACCGTCTAAAGTGATAGTTCCTGCTAAAGATCCTGCTCCTGCTATATAATAAACCCCAGCATTTAGCGTTTCTCCAGTTCCAAAAGCTGGCGCATGGGAAAGTACCGTATTTGGTAAAAGCATAAGTTGATTATAAGCGTTATCTAAATCTAGTACGGCTTGTGCTGTAATAGCATCTGCATTATAAAAAGCTCCGACATGAGTTGAAGTTCCAAAACCACTTATAGCACCAGCATGTGTACCAATATCACCAACAATTCCTGATGTAGCAGTATTTGCCACAGCACCAATACTAGTAAAAAGACCAAAATTTGCAACACTTCCTAAAACATCAACAGCAGGAGCAGGAGTACAGGCACCTAAACATTTTATTGGAATGGTGATAGGACCAGCAGGTGCAATTGCCACACCACCAGCTTCAATAGTTATAGCTCCTTCTGAGGCAAGCATTCTTCCTTCTATGGTACTATTTACACCAAGAGTAACAGCTCCAGGATGTGAAAATAAAGTTCCTTTTATAACACTACCTGCTGCAACAGAAATGGCTCCTTCAGCAATCCAAAAAACATTACAAGCTCGTGTTCCACCACTTAAAACAATCGTTGAACCTACTCCTACTGTCAATGCTCCTTCAAATTTAATTATGAATACAGCATCAGGATTTCCTCCCCCATCAAGAGTAAGAGTTCCTCCTATAGATCCTGCTTCACCTATGGAATAAACTCCAGGTGTAATAGTTTCGCCACCTCCAAAAGCGGGAGCATGAGTGCCAGGATGTGTAACAAAAATATCGCTAAGATGAATATATACCCTAAGCAAATCTATTCTGGCCTGAACAGTTAAAGCATTATTATTGTGTATTGTACCATTAAAAGATGGCGGCGCAAATCCGCTTATTATTCCATCATTTGTACCAACATCGCCTGTAAAGGTTCCTGAATTTGTAACTGCTCCCGCTCCAGTATAAGCTTCAAAAGAGGAAAGTGTTCCTAATTCAAGTGTTTGACTAAAGCCTAGACTCGAACATAACAATAGCGCAATAGTTATTGCACTAAATAGTATTTTTTTGTTCATAATAAAGGTGGGTTCTAAAAATTTATTTTTTTGATTCTTTTCTAGCCATACTCAACGCAAGGCATTTATCCAAACATTAAGCCAAATCATACATTTTACTAATTTACTGACACTTGCAATCTTAAATTATAATAATTATTTCTCATTATTACACTTTTCTTCTTTAAATAGAATAAAGTTTACATATAATAAATCCATTCAATGGTTTACAGTACTGATGCTTCTATTTATGCATTTCTTTCTTAAATTAACTTAGATTAACCAAATTCACCTTGAAAATTATATCTACATTCTTCTTCTTGTAATTTCTAATACTTAAGTTAAACATGAATAAATACATCTGCTTTTAAGAAAGTATTAAATCCTGTTATATATAACTTTCTATTAGATTCTTATTATCGGAAAAAAAATCAAAACACCTTCTTTGTATTCCTCTTAGTACAAATGTAAAACATTTTTTTTAATTTTCAAAGATACCATTGTATTTCTCAATGTATTATTCTATACGATTAAAGAAACAAGCTTAAAACATAAGAATTTGTCAACTAATAAACTAAGGAATATGATTCTAGTTGATTATTAGTTTTTTCGAAACTATTGATTCATCTGTTTTAATTGTAACAAAATAAACACCTGAAGTTTTTACTATTTCTTTAATTGGCAATTCAAGTATTGAGTTTTCAGAAGCATTTATTTCTTGATTGTAAACTAAAACTCCTAAGCTATTTCTAATATCAAGTATTATGTCTTCTTTGTTATAACCTTTTATCTCAATTGTGAGTGAAGTTTTAGAAACAGGATTTGGATATAAAATAAACTCTTTATCTTTTTCTGCTATACTCACAGATACAATTTGAGAATATGTAAATTCTCCATTAAAATCTGTTTGTTTTAATCTATAATAAGATTTTCCCATCCATGGAGAATTATCTACAGTAGAATAATTAATTATTTGACTACTATTTCCGGCACCATCAACTGTAACAACTGCTACGAAGTTTTCTCCGTCTTTTGATTTTTCTACAGTAAAATAATCGTTATTTGTCTCCGAAGCAATAACCCACTTCAATTCAACTACCTTATCTTTTGCTTCTGCGGTAAAAGATAATAATTCAATAGCTAAAGGATTACTATCATCAGAATTATCTCTCCAATCGTCTTCTCCGTCATTATCTTCATCCTGAGTTGGAACATTAGTACCACAGGAATATATCGCACCAAGGTATTCAATATGAAGTGAAGGATTAGTCTCAGCATTTCTCTCACCTGAACCAGTAAAAGAAAATACCATAGAATTTCCCGAACTCCAACCATAGCGATTTACTACTTCCTGAACAATTGTTTTTATATCCGCTGTTCGCTGTACAGTTGTACTTTGACCAACAGTATTCCAATCTGAAGGAGACCAAGCTACCGACGCAGAAGTATTTGTTCTACTTGAAAGATTATAATCAGCACTTAAGAAAATAGGAGCATTATCAATATCTTCTCCTTTAATAGTTATATTTATTGTTCCAGTTGATGCATCATTGCAGGTAAATTGAATATATGCAGAACTTATTGAAGTTCCCTTCTCAAGATTAACATTAACAAATTGCAAACCAACTTCCTGAAGACCATGATAACTTGCATCATCAACTATTTCAAGGTCTGAACTATTCAGATACATATCGCCATCAGAAACTCTTTCTTCGGCATAATCAGCTGAAGTAATATCAATGGACCCTGAACCTGAACAAACATTATCAAAAGTGTCATCTATTCCATTTCCATTTGCATCGACTCCTGAAGGTGATGTGTCAGCAACATCATTATTATCTGCATCATTTCCTTCAATTATATCTAAAAATCCATCATTATCGGTATCGGTATCAACGTAATCAGGATAACTATCACTATCTTTATTATAAGGTGTTATTGGTGTTCCACCCAATGAATTATCCCAGTGGTCAAGAATTCCATCACCATCAATATCGACTAGTGAGCTTGGTATAGAATAGCAAGGTGTGCCAATTCCACAAGTAGCAAGACCTTCTTTTGTATCATCAATACCATCAGCATCAGCATCCATATCTATATAATTAGGTTTTAATGATTGGCTGTTTAAAGTTTCATAAGAAGCTCCATCAGTATTTGTAATTGGTAGAGGTGATGAAATTAGTACATCATGATAACCATCGCTATTTGAATCAGAAAAACTATCAATTTTTCCATCTCCATTTGAATCTGTTCCACCTGCTTCGATAACATCAAGAATTCCATCATTATCACTATCCAAATCACAGTTATCATCAATTCCATCCAAGTCAGTGTCAGGATTTGATAAAGCTGAAGTTGAGCCACTTCCAAATAAAGTGTTAGGTGCATTATCCACTTCTGTTAACAATCCATCACCATCAGGGTCATTAGAACCTGTATAATGAATTCTTCCTTCCGAAGCATAATAACCTGCTGGTGGAATCCCTGAATTAGCTTCTATAGCATCAGGAATACCATCATTATCACTATCCAAATCAAGATAATCTTTTATTCCATCTCCATCAGTATCTTTTGTTGATTCAACAGCATCTAAAATACCATCGTTATCGCTATCTAAATCACATTTATCTTCGATTAAATCTCCATCGCTGTCAGCAGTACCTTCATAGAAATCAGGAATTCCATCTGTATCGCAATCAGCTCCAGTTGTTGCACCAAAATCATTTCCTGTGTCAGATTGTCCCATGCTTGTAAAATGAGCTACTTCAACATTATCAGTTGTTAATGCATAACCGGATGGCAAAGTATTTATATCAACAGTTGTAATAATATAACCTGTAGTTGCATATTTGAATTGATAATTTCCACTGGCATCAGTTATTGTTGATTCGACAAAAGCATCACCTCCATCAAGAACTCCATTACTATTAACATCATTATATAATTCTATTGTAACATTAGCTATTGCAGGTTCGGTATCATCTGTACCATTTGTATTTAAATCATCGAATACTCTTCCGGCAACAATATTTCCACCGTCTCTCCAATCGTCTTCTCCATCACCATCCTCATCCTGAGTTGGCACATTTGTTCCACAAGAAAACTTAACATCAGGATATTCAACATAAAGCTTTGGATCATTTTCAGCAGTTCTTGTTCCAGAAGGACCTGATAAAATAAAAGCCATACTTTTACCGGCTCTCCAGCCACTACGATTAACAATTTCCTGAATTATAGTTTTCATTTCGACAGTACGTTGATTAACTCCAATTTCATGAACAGTATTCCAATTTGCCGGTGACCATGTTGCAGAATTAGAAGTTACCGTTCTTGACGATACATTATAATCAGTTGCTATAAAAGGAAGAGCATTATCAATATCTTCACCTTTAATAGTAATATTAACAGTTCCGGTAGAAACTTCATCACATTCAAATTGAATATAAGCTTTGTTTATTGTTCTGTTTTTAGGAATATTTACACTGCCATATTGAACTCCAACAATTTGGTTAGTACTGCCATCATTAAGTAATTCAAGGTCTGAGCTGCTAACATCCATATCGCCATCAGAAACTCTTTCTTCTCCATAATCTGAAGCAGCTATGTTTATTATAGCAGTTGTTCCTGGGCATGCATTATCAAAAGTATCATCAATTCCATTTCCGTCTGTATCGTTTCCCGAAGGAGATGTATCAGCAACATCATCATGATTTGCATCGTTTCCTTCAATCAAATCTGACCATCCATCATTGTCTGTATCAGCATCAACATAATCGGGATAGCTATCACCATCTTTATTATAAGGAGTTATTGGTGCTCCACCACTTTTCTTATCCCAATGGTTTAATATTCCATTTTTATCAATATCCATAACTTGTACTGGTGTTGAATAACAAGGAGTCGCTATACCACAGGTAGCAAGTCCTTCTTTTGTATCATCAATGCCGTCGGCATCAGAATCCATATCAATATAATTAGGTTTTAGAGATTGAGCATTTGGAGTTTCATAAGAAGCACCATCAGTATTTGTAATTGGAAGTGGAGAAGAGTTTAAAGCATCATGGTAACCATCACTATTTGAATCAGAGTAACCATCAATATATCCATCTTCATTTGAGTCAGTTCCTCCTGCTTCAATAACATCAAGAATTCCATCATTGTCAGAATCTAAATCTTTGAAATCACCTATTCCATCAATATCAGTATCGGGATTTGGCAAATTTGAAGTTGAAACACTTCCATATTGTATAGTTGGAGCATTATCAACAGAATTTAGCAAACCATCACCATCAGTATCAGCACCTGTTATTCTCGCTATAGATGAATTAAAACCACTTGGTGCTGCACCAGAGTTAGCTTCAATTGCATCTGGGATTCCATCATTATCGCTATCAAGGTCAAGATAGTTAGGAATGCCATCTGCATCTTTGTCATCAGTTCCTTCAACATTATCAAGAATACCATCGTTATCACAATCTAAATCGCATTGATTAATAACACCATCTCCATCAGAATCCATTGTTCCTTCTGCAAAATTGGGTATTCCATCAGAATCACAATCAGAACCTGAGGCAGCACCAAAATCATTTCCTACATCGTATTCTCCGAAATTAACTGAATCGGTAAAAGAAGCCGTTTCTATATTATCAGTTGTTAATGCATAACCAAATGGAAGAGATGATAAGTCAGTTGTTGTAATAAGGTCTCCGGTTGTTGCATAATGAAAAAGATAATTACCATTTACATCAGTTGTTGTTGATTGAAGGATAATATCTAAGCCATCAAGAGTTTGATTTGAATTAACATCTTTATATAACCATACTGTTACATCAGCAATTGCTGGTTCAGAGTCATCAACACCATTTAAATTAATATCTTCATAAACTCTACCTGACATAGAATTAGCATCAGCTACAAGAGCCGCCAAAGATTCCGGATCACCACCACCACACATTGGCATTTTAACCTGTGTCATTACTCCAGTAGTTAGGTCAATTTGACTAAAACGATTATCATCTCCCTCACATGCCCAATAAGTTCCATCATTATGATATGCTAAACCTTCAACATCATCATAAGTTAATGAACCAATAACCGTAACAGCACCTGTGTATTTGTTTATGTGTAATGATTGATCACTTGTTCCATTATCGTAATTACTAACTGCATACATATCTCCTGTTTTAGAACTTATTGCAATATCATCCACATCATCCCAAACACCAACACCATCAACAACAATATAATCAACACCGGTTCCAAATGCGTCTGGAACAAATAATCCTGTAGTGGGATTTATTTGAAATAATAAATCATAAACTCCGGAAGTTGATTGTCTCTCAGTTGCCCAAAGAATAGCAGTTAAGGGATCAAATGCAAGTCCATCAACATCATTTAAAGTTTGCGCTCCATTTGCACCATTTGCAGTTCCACCACCATCAATTTCTCCAATAAGAGTAAAACTTCCAGTTGTTTTATTTAAAAAGCCAAATTCTCCTAGATTAGCAGCGTAGAGAGTATTATTCCCAGGAGTAGGCCACATTGCTATAGCTTCTATATAACTTTTTCCTGTTGAGCCTATAAGATTGCAATTGCCAGTAACTCTATCAATAGTATATAATTTATCGTCACCATCACTAACATAATAAAATAAATCAGAATTGACGGTAGCAGCTGAAATAATTACAGAATAATCTTCTACTTCACCATATTGCCAAGAACCGTTTGAAGTAGGTACTTGATCCCATCTTAATGATACTCTCATTCGAGTAGTTCCAATTGATGCTGATGTTGGAACACTTACTGAAACCGTATGAGGTCCATTAGATTGTGTATTTGTTGCTATAATATATTCTTCACCAGCATCTGTAAAATCTTCATCCTGATTCCAGTCAATCCAGGCTTTTATATATTCGTCATAATCATTGAGAATTGTAACTGAAAGATTATAATTGTTTCCAATAGTAACAGTAGCTGGAGTTCCCGAAGTATAATTATCATAACCACTACCTCCTGTAGAAGAATTATTTATTCCGGAAAAACTAACATTACTTATGTATTCAAAATTAGTATTGCTTGCAGTTGATGCAGGATATTGTGCAAATGAATTATTTGAAATTAAAAAAATTAACGCAATAAATATTATCTGCATTAAGCGATTATTTATAATAAATTTTTTCATGTTCAATTATTATTATTAATTTTTGTCAGGATTCCATATATCAAATCCTATTCCTACCTACTCTAAATAATTGTTTATTTGTTAATTAGACACATTCCAACACAAGAATTTTTCCCGAGGTGAGACTTTTTTCTTATTTTAACACTTTATGACATTATAAATATACAATATTTATTCAAATAACAAAAAAGATACAGGTAAATGGTCGCTAAAACCATTTTGATTAAATGTCCTTTTGGATGATGGTCTTCCAAAACGAACAGGGGTAAAATATCTTCCTTTTGTCATATCTTGAAAACTATCAATTTTCACAGGATTATCTTTAATCCTAAAAGTTCCGTTTTTAATTACTATCCCTTTTGAAACAAGGAATTGGTCAATCATTAGTGGTTCCGAATTAAACACGTAACTTGATTTTCGTTCACCTAATAATTGCCACATCAAATTATACAAGTATGGATTTCTTCCATAAATTACTTTTTTTCTGTTCATAGAACTTAAAGCATATTCTGTTAAAGACCTGCTGTAGGGTTCATCATTAAAGTCTCCCATAACAACAACAGCAGCATTTTTCCCTTTAATTTCCTGAATTCTTTTCAGCCAATAGCTTAGTGTTTCGCCAGCAATAATTCTATAAGGTTCACTCTTGTATTGACCTGCCGATCTTGCAGGCCAATGATTTCCAATAATTATTAACTCATTGCCTTTAACAGTAGTAAAACTTATTTGCAGAATATCTCTTGTTGACGAACGTTTAATTACTTCGTAGCTGAAAATATTTTCTTCATCAACAGTATATTTGTTAGCATCATAAATAAAAGCAATGTCAATACCACGATTATCTTTTGTATCTTTATGAATTAACCTATAGTCTCTGTTTGCAATGTCAAGTCTATCACAAAGTTTTTGAGCAACAGTTTTACTTTCAACTTCGCAGAACCCAAATATATCAGGACCTTGTTTGTCATTAATTTGTTTAATAACCGAACTTAGGTTAGCAAGCTTTTTATCAAGAACATCTTTTGTCCATCCTTTAAGTTCATGTTTAAGTTCTTTTGCAAGCCATTCAGGACGATTTTCCGAATTATGAACATCAAAAAGATTTTCAATGTTCCACCATGTAATATAATGTTTTGTCATTTTGAAAAATATATATTGTTATTTCTCCAAATATACTAAAAATAAATTTTGAAACAAAGTATTTTGTATTTTTGTTTTCAACAAATAATATGATTTTAATTACCTTTGTAATAGAATATATAAAATTGATATTTCTATGAAAAAAATTGCAGTTTTTCCCGGTTCTTTTGATCCAATTACTAATGGTCACGAATCAATTATCCAAAGAGCTGTTTCGCTTTTTGATGAAATTATTGTAGCAGTTGGAATAAATACTGAGAAAAAAA
>CAYLPA010000005.1:0-40165 GCA_964385385.1 uncultured Saprospiraceae bacterium
TTTACTTCCCTTTTCTCGCGATTAAAAGTCGCATTTCTTAATTGAACTTACAATTATATGTTTTTTCAATATCAATTGTTAGGGTTATTTGATTAATAGCATAGCTTAAAGGGTTCTTCCTATT
This sequence comes from uncultured Saprospiraceae bacterium, assembly GCA_964385385.1. GTDB lineage: Bacteria > Bacteroidota > Bacteroidia > Bacteroidales > CAYLPA01 > CAYLPA01. The sequence continues at coordinate 125 of CAYLPA010000005.1, forward strand.
GCCCTTTTGGCTATATCCCCAACAATTAATTGGAGTATGACTTTTCTTCCAGTTTTGTTGTTTAGGACGTTTTGGTAAAGATATTCTCGCACATTGACCATTGAACTCAAAACTATGAAAAGCTCCAGCTAGGCTTGATGCTATTTCTAGGTTAGTTGTATTGTATTGTTTCCTAGCTGCAATTTTTATTAATTCTTTTTCCATTAATTATTAGCTTAATAATATAAAATAAGTAATCATCATTATTGCGAATTTACTTAGTATTAATTTAAAAAACAAAAAGTAATGCCTTTTGTCCAATATTTCCTATTTACTGGACAAATAGTCAAAACCTGTCCAGTTTTTGACATAATTCAAATGCTTTGTCCATTATTTTGTATTTTATGGACAAATAGCCTGTGAGTTCATTTTCTGAACATCAAAATAATTTAGTAGCTAATTAAATCTAATTAATTATTTAATTTTGCAAATTGCATTTAAATAGATTGTGATGAGTGATAAAATTATAAGAGAATTAAACGAAAGATTTCAAAATCAAAGTCCGGAGAAGGTTTTAGAGTATTTTTTAAATAAATACAAATCAAAGATTGCTTTATCTTCAAGCATGGGTTCAGAGGACCAAGTCCTAACTCATATGATTTTAGGGATTGATAAAAAAGCAAAAATCTTCACTTTGGATACAGGCAGAATGTTCCCCGAAACTTATGATGTGATTGATAAAACTTGTATAAAATACGGAATTAAAATTAAAATATTTTTTCCTGATAATAAGAAAGTTGAAGAAATGGTTAATTCCAAAGGGATAAATCTTTTTTATGAAAGCATTGAAAATCGAGAGTATTGTTGCAATGTAAGAAAAGTAGAACCTTTAAAAAGAGCTTTCGATGGTTTGGACGCATGGATTTGTGGTTTAAGACATGAACAATCAGTTACACGTCATGATATGCAATTGGTTGAATGGGATGAAGTTCATAATTTGATTAAGATTAACCCTTTGATTAATTGGTCAGAAAAACAAGTTTGGGAATATATCCGCAAAAACAATGTTCCCTATAATATTCTTCATGACAAAGGATTTCCGAGTATTGGCTGTCGTCCTTGCACACGTTCTGTGAAAAAAGGCGAAGACATACGTACAGGAAGATGGTGGTGGGAAACTCCTGACCATCGTGAATGTGGTCTGCATAAATAAGTTGAAAAAATATCGAATAATAATAAAATTAATTTATAATATAGCATTATATTAATTTTATTTTTTATTTTTGGATAGATTTTATAAACTACATAGCACAAATTTTATGAAAAGATTATTAATTATTTTACTCGGGATAGTAATTTTTCCACTCATAAGTATTGGACAAAAGTTTGATGTCAATAACTATAAACCTATTAAATCTTATGGGGAATTACCAATAGATTTCAGGAAAAAATCTGAACAAAAATATTTAGAAGATAAAGCTGAGATTTCTACAGATGAAAAGCGTTTTACAAGGAAAAGTAAGGAGAAATTTTTGCTTCGAAGTAATTTTATGTTAGATGATATGCTTCTTAGCGGAGAAGTTTTATTTAACGACCCTTTAACTAATTATGTTAACAAAGTTGTTGATGAATTACTTAAAGGTGAAGAGAATGAAGCATTGCGTGATGAAATTCGGGTTTATGTAACAAAATCGCCTTATGTTAATGCTTTTTCAACTGATCAGGGTATTATCGTGATTAATATTGGTTTAATTGCCCAATTAGAAAACGAAGCTCAACTTGCTTATGTAATTTCTCATGAATTAATTCATTACATAAAAAAACACAGCATTAATTTATTTGTTGAAACAGAAAAAATATCAAAGGGTAAGGATGGTTATAAAAGTCTTTCAAATAGTAATTTGTTTCTTGAAAGAAACTTACGGTCACGTGAAATAGAAATGGAAGCTGATGAACTTGGCTTAACTATGTTCTATTCTAAATCAAATTATTGTCTTGAAGAATTGGATGGCGTTTTCGATGTTTTGCAATATTCTTATTTGCCCTTCGACGAAATAGTGTTTGATACAAATTTTTTTAATACAAAATATTTTAAACTTTCTAAAGAGTATTTCCTTGATGAAGTCGCTGCTATAAAAGGTGGGGATGATTATGATGAATCAAAAAGTACACATCCCAGCATTGAAAAAAGAAGAGTGAAAATAGAACTTCTGAAAGATGAAATGGATAATAGTGGTAGAAAAAAATTTATTTTACCAAAGAAAGATTTTGAAAATGCAAGATTACAAGCAAGATTTGAAGTAATCAGACAACTTTTAATATCAAGAAATTATCCTGAAGTAATATATAATTCCTATGTTTTATTAAAGAAATATCCAAATAATAAATTTCTAAAGACAGCTATAGCAAGTAGTTTATATGGTATAACAAAATATAAATTATATGGAGGATTTAGTAAAGTTTGTAAATCATACAAAAAGATAGAAGGAGAATCTCAGCAAGTTTTTCATTTGTTTAGAAAAATAGATAAAAAAGAATTAAACATAATAGCATTGGAATATTGCTGGAGTTTGCATCAGGAATATCCCAATAACAAATATCTATATGCAATTTCTGATAGTCTTTTCAAGGAAGTTGTTTATAAAAACAAACTCATTTCTAAGAATTTTTATAAGAAATCAAAAAATGATATAAAGGTTGAATTGAAGAACTCTGATGAAAAAACAGATAGCATAAATCTTAGTAAATACGAAAGAATAAAAAGAAAGAAGAAGAAAAATGAAATTCAAGATGACAATGCATATCAGTTTGCTTTTGTTGGTTTAATGCATGATAAAGAATTTAAAAAACGTTTTATTTATTGGGATGAAGAATATCTAAAAGTGAAAAAAGAAATTGATGTTGACGACATGAACTATCATGCAAAAAAAGAATATTATCGAAAAAAAAGGAAAAAAGAAAGAAGGATACAAGAACTAGGTTATGCATTAGGGATTGATACTATGGTTTTAGTTGACCCTATTTATTATAGAATTGATGAACGAAAGAAAACACAAGTTCGATATATTGATTCAGAGAGAAAGCAAGCCGAACTTAACCAAATTATAACTGAAAATGCTAAATTAACTGGAGTTAACATGAGTTTAGTTGATTCAAAAAATTTAAACTCTGATGATACTGATGTGTTTAATGACATAGCATCATTAAACGATTGGATTTCTGAATGCGTAAATCATGAAGATTTGGAATTAGTTATGTCTGAATCCCAATATATGCAACCACTTATTGAAAAATACAATACTAAGTATTTTGACTGGTGTGCTTTAATTAATGTAAGGCAAGGAAAAAAACAGTGGCAAAAGATAGTTATGCATTCCATTCTTATATACACAATTCCAATAGCAATTTACTATCTTGTTAAACCCGAACATTATACTCAATATTTTAATGTGCTATTTAATGTTGAAAGTGGAAAACTTGAACTTTATATTGCAGAAGAAGTTGTACAAAATGACGATAAAGCTTTCTTAAATTCAAGAATATATGACACATTTTTTCAAATTAAAACAAAGAGAAAAAAATGAAAAAAACTGTTTTAGTAATTATTATAGTGATTTTTAGTGCAAGTCTGTTTGCACAAGTATCAGGTTATATGGGAAAAAGACTTAGCATCGAGTATAATAATATGTTTTTGTCTGCATTAAGAAATCCCACAAATGGTAATTATAACCACACTGATAGAGCTTTTAATCGTATTCTGAAATTTAATACAAGAAATAATATTTCATTGGATTATGTGATAAGCAGAAGAAGGTCTATTGGTATTGGAGCTGATTTTTTTAAAACCAGATTTACTTTATATAAATCGTTTGATTTAACTTATATTGATATGTTCGGACAAGAAAAAGAAACTAGTACCAGTATAAGTACTATTCCGGTTTGTAATATTTCATCAACTTGTTTTAATTTGCATTATACATTTTTTAATAAGGAAGCTCTTGCTCCATTAGGTAGATATGGTCAAATTGAGTTTGGTTTAATTAGGTATGTGTCAACTTATGATAAGGATAAGGTGATTGAAAAACTTGAAAAACATTATAATGAAATTACTGAAATATCTATTGAAGATAATAATATATCCCTAACAACTTATATGGGATTTACACTTGGTAGGAAAAGAGTTTATTTTAACAGACTAATAGTTAATTCAGGAATCCAAATTTGTGTAATTCCAGAAGTTTTTTCGTTAAGAAATATTTTTTCGAATAATAATATCATTAATATAGGAAATATTAATGAAAGTAATTATTTAGAGAATATTGGTAAAGAAAGAATATTTAACCATATGTTAATAAATCTAAAAGTAGGAGTAGGATTATTAGCGATTTAATTTAATATTTTCTTGCTTTTACAGAGATTATTCGTCTGGAGTAAACATAGGGTCCCAAGGAGGCAGCATAACAGGTTTTTGTTCAAGAATTTTTAGCACATCTTCAGAAATATATTTTTTGTTAATAACAACTCTGAACATATATTCATTAAACCATTCATCTGTCATAATTAATTTGCCTTTAAATCCGCTTGAACTACCCCAACTATTTTCCAATAACCATTTAACTGTTTTTCCGCTTTCGTCAATGTCGATGGCGATAAGAGTCATTCCATGAGTTGAGCCGCTTTCAAAAGTTTGGATGCGTTGTTTTTTGTTCATCCCAAAATTAACACCAAACAATTCTCCATAATTATAATTGTTTACATCAAGAGTACCTTTGTTCTTATTAAGCTGTTTGCCAACATCACAAGAAAAATACATTGCTTCGTTGTCAATGATTGAAGCTTTGGCAAATTCCTTGATTTGCTCAATTGGCAAGTTTATAAATTTCCAGTTGTTACCCTCATAAATATGGCGGTCATATTCAATTTCAAAAAGTTTATTTAATTCTCTTGAAGGGTCGTTCATAAACATAACGTAATCGTTTAGATTAATTCCTACAGCTTCTTTATAAAAAGATTTTGGAGTATAATTTTTTAATTCGCTGATGTTTCCGTCTTTATTTTTATAACGCCATGAAAATTCTACTGGTGGTTCGCCAAGTGTGATTGCAAGAATTCTATAAACTTCGCCAAGCATTTCAATTTTTTTATCATTCAGCTTATTTGTTTTATTATCTTTTTTATAAATATCTCTTAAAATCATCCCGTCTTCTCTGAGTTTTCTTTTAACAAGACGGCTCATCATTCTGGTATTATCGCTATTATAAGATTCGGGCATAACATCTTTTGGAACAACACCATATTTTTCAATAATATCAACAACACCTGTCCATTGTCCACCATCACTAAGAGGATGTTTGAAAAACCATTCAACTTTTCTGTCGTCAATTGGTTTATCTATTGTGGTAATAATTCCTTCAAGAAACAAATTAGCTTTTTCCAATTGGTCCCAAAAGAAGCAATAGTTTTGAGAGAACTCAAAATTTGAAACATTAAGATTTTTAATTGCGAAAGGTTTTATAACATTTAAGCCTGTAAACAGCCAACATCTTCCTGATGATTTTTGGTTGGTAATTCCCGAAGTTTTCACTTTGTTGGAAAAATAAAAATCAGCTTCATAAAGATTTTCCCTGTTTAGTGCGAGTTTTTGAATATCATTGTTTGTTACTGCATTGGTCAATGCTTTATATTCAGCTTTATTTGAGTAGGCTTTTTTTATTTGCATCAAATCTTTTTCAGATATTTGACCTTTGCTTAAATCCTGAGCAATAACATTTGTAGTCATTGCGAAAATTATTAGTCCCGTAAAAATTAATTTTATTATTTTCATGTGTCTAAATTTTGTTTTTGATTTTTGGCAAATTTATAAAAAATTTGTTCTATGAAAAAAAGTAATTTTGATTGCAATAAAATTGAATGTTTCCGTCTTTAGAAAAAAGGAACCAAAATTATAAAAAAATGGCAGAAGAGCATATATGCCCAATTTGGGTGGGATATTTATTAGCAAGTCCTTTAAGGAGAATTCTTCAAAATCCCGATAAAATTTTTGGAAAATATATAAAGTCAGGGATGAATGTAATTGACATTGGCTGTGCAATGGGATTTTTTAGTTTACCTCTTGCAAAACTCGTAGGGAAAGATGGTAGTGTTATTTGTATCGACGTTCAGGAAAAAATGTTAGAAAAACTCGAAAAAAGAGTAGAAAAAGCACAGCTTGATGAAATAATTGAATCTCGTCTGTGCACATCAAATTCTTTGCAGATAAATGATATGAACGGACAAATTGATTTTGTTCTTGCTTTTGCTGTTATTCATGAAGTTGGCAACAAAGAACAACTTTTCTCGGAAATTTACAGGTCATTGCGTCAAGGTGGCAAAATGTTGATTGCCGAACCAAAAGGTCGTGTTAGTAAAGAAAATTTAGGAGAATCAATTGATATTGCTCGAAAAATCGGTTTTGAAATTATTGCTCATCCGCCTATTAGTAAAAGCCTTACCGTTTTGTTGCAAAAGAGCAGAGTGAAAAAATCGAGAAGTAATTCTTTGCTGAATGTTTTTCTTTTTTAATAAATTTAGATTTTAATTGAGTTCTTTAAAAGTCCTTGGATGATTATGCAGTCATTTGATGACTTTACTATAAGTTTGATTTTACCTCACAATCAATTTCCCCGTTAGTATTTTGCCTTTTGCCGATTTAATTCTTATTAAATACATTCCTGATGATAATTCTTCAATATTAATACTATTCTTACCAACATTAAGTTTATGTTGATTTTTAAGCCTGCCTGTTAAATCATAAATTTCCAAAGCACCTTTTGAAAATTCTTTATCATCAATGCTCAAATAAAAAACATCAGAAGCTGGATTAGGATAAATTACCAATGGCTTATTAATGGTTTCTTTTGATTCGTTTATGCCAATATGATAAAGAGTATCCGCCCCATTTGGCAAAGCAAAACCATTAGTATCGGTTTTTACAAACCAGCCACCCATACCGTACCTTTTGGTTCGACCTACTATTAAATAGCCTCCATCATTAGCTCCTCTCATTTTAAAGGGTTCTTCTGTAAAGTAGGGGAAATCTGCTATCCAACGATTCCATTGAAAATTAAGATTGCTATCTAAATGAACTAAATTTGCTCCAAAACCTACATTTGAAGCTACACTTAAACCTTTATCTTTTGTAAAACATGCTCCTTTAATAAGCCCGACATCATGATAAAAAGGATTAATAGGATTTGTTAAATACATCATAAAAACAGTGTCATTTAATATATTAAACATTGAATCCATTGTTCCAATCTGATAATATCCATTATAATATTTCTGACCACCCATACTAACAACAATTGGGGTATCTGCCCTATAAACAGCAAAATAATATTGATCATCTATTTTAGGAAGTATTTTCATTCTTGTTTCGGTAGCAGTAGTTTGACTAAATTTTTTAAACCATTGCCAATTGAAGCTACTATCAACTTTCAATAAATAATTCTCTCTTAAAACATCAGGGGCAGAAAATTTATTAACTCCTCCAACGATATAACCACCATCATTCTGTTTCATTATTAAACCAATAGTAAGTTTAACCCCGTTTCCGCCCAGATAATGTTTCTTTCGTTGGGTAATATTTCCTAAACTATCATATCGAATTAAATCAACATAAACTGAATCAACGTACCAATAATCAATCAAAGTATCTGTGGAATATGTTTTTAAATCTGAACCGAATAATGAAACAACACTAAAACCTCCATCATCTTCAGCAACAATATCCATAGGCCAATCACCACTATGATGATAGGCAGTATCTTTATAAAGTTTCTGCCAGATTATATCGCCGTTTGAATTGAATTTAGTGTAAGTAGCAGCATGCCAATCATAGTTTTTTGGATTATCAAAATCATATACTACATAGCCAGACTGAATATAATTACCATCACTGGATTTGATAAGACCAGTATTGTTATTGTCAAAATGATTTCCTCTCATCAGACTATCAATTTTATACCAAATTATATTTCCTGAATAATCAATCTTCATTCTTAACAATAAAGTAGGATTATCTGGTTCGTAAGTCGAATATGCATGATGATAAACTATGCCTGAAACATAATAAGCCGAATCATAATCCCTTACATCATACAAATCAGTATTATAGCGAATTGAATATAAAGTGTCAATACAATTGCAACTACTTTTTGATTTGGGTGTATATTTTGATTTAATTAACAAAGGATGCCAAGCAGGTGCTTCAAATACTTCAGCACTCGGCTTTTCACCCTGCATTGGGAAACGCTGTGGCATTTCCCAATGTTGGGCAAAAACTGTAATTGAGATAATTACTAATATTATCGAAACAAAGAGTTTCTTCATTTTATTTTTTTTGAAAGTCATCCGATGACTCTGCATATGGAATTTGATTTTACCTCACTATCAATTTCCCCGTTTGTATTTTTCCTTTTGATGATTTTATTCTTACCAAATACATCCCTGACGATAATTCTCCAATATTAATACTATTCCTGCCAATATTAAGCATTTGTTGATTTTTAAGCCTGCCTGTTAAATCATAAATTTCCAAAATGCCATTAGAAAAGTCTTTATCATCAACACTTAAATAAAAAACATCAAAAGCAGGATTAGGATAAATTACCAATTCTTTATTAATGTTCTCTTTTGATTCACTTATGCCAATATGATAAAGAGTATCCGCCCCATTGGGCAAAGCAAAACCATTAGTATCTGTTTTTACAAACCAGCCACCCATACCATATCTTTTTGTTCTACCAACAATCAAATAGCCACCATCATTAGCTCCTCTCATTTTAAAGGGTTCTTCTGTAAAGTAGGGGAAATCTGCTATCCAACGATTCCATTGAAATGTAAGATTACTATCTAAATGAACTAAATTTGCACCAAAACCGACATTTGAAGCTACACTTAATCCTCTATCTTTCGTAAGACATGCTCCTCTAATAAGCCCGGCATCATAATAAAATGGATTAATGGGATTTGTTAAATACATTTTAAACATTGTGTCTTTTAATATATTAAACATTGAATCCATTATGCCAATTTGATAATAGCAATAATATTCTTTCTGACCAGATGATGTAATAACAATGGGTGTGTCCGCTCTTTCAACAGCAAAATAGTATTTGTCATTTATTTTAGGAAGTATTTTTATTCTTGTTTCAGTAGCAGTAGTTTGACTAAATTTTTTAAACCATTGACAATTAAAATTACTATCAACTTTTAATAAAAAGTATTCCCTAAGATAATCAGGAGCAGTATATCTGTTAACACCTCCAACTATATATCCACCATCATTCTGCTTCATTATTAAACCAATTGTTAATTTCACACCGTTTCCGCCAAGAAAATGTTTTTTTCGTTGCTTTATATTACCCAAACTATCATATCGAATTAAATCAACATAAACCGAATCAACATACCAATAATCAATCAAAGTGTCGGTAGAATATGTTTTAGAATCTGAACCGAATAATGAAGCAACGCTAAATCCTCCGTCATCTTCGGCAACAATATCCATAGGCCAATCACCGCTATGATGATAGGCAGTATCTTTATAAAGTTTTTGCCAGATTATATTACCATTAGAATCGAATTTAGTATAGGCAGCCGCATGCCAATCATAATTTCTTGGATTATCGAAGTCATACGTTACTGAACCTGATTGTATATAATTACCGTCACTTGATTTAATTAAGCTTGTGTTTCTGGTAGCAAAATGGTTTCCCCACATCAGGCTGTCAATTTTATGCCAGATTATATTACCTGAATAATCAATCTTCATTCTTAACAATAATGTAGGATTATGTGGTTCATAAGTAGAATGAGCCTGATGATATACTATACCGGAAACAAAATAGGCTGAATCACAATCCCTTACGTCATATAAATCAGTATTATAGCGAATTGAATACAGTGTATCAATACAATTGCAACTACTTTTTGATTTGGGTGTATATTTTGATTTAATTAACAAAGGATGCCAAGCAGGTGCTTCAAATACTTCAGCACTCGGCTTTTCACCCTGCATTGGGAAACGCTGTGGCATTTCCCAATGTTGGGCAAAAACTGTAATTGAGATAATTACTAATATTATCGAAACAAAGAGTTTCTTCATTTTATTTTTTTTGAAAGTCATCCGATGACTCGGCATTTGGAATTTTACTTCACTATCAATTTCCCCGCTCGTATTTTTCCTTTTGATGATTTAATTCTTACCAAATACATACCTGATGATAATTCTTCAATATTAATACTATTCTTACCAGCATTAAGTTTTTGCTGATATTTCAGCCTGCCTGTTAAATCATAAATCTCCAAAATACCTTTAGAAAATTCTTTATCATCAATGCTTAAATAAAACACATCTGTTGCGGGATTAGGATAGATTACCAAAGGTTTATTAATACTTTCTTTTGATTCACTAATTCCAATGTGATACAGTGTATCTGCTCCATTGGGCAAAGCAAAACCATTAGTATCGGTTTTTACAAACCAGCCACCCATTCCATATCTTTTAGTTCTACCAACAATTAAATAGCCACCATCCTTTGCCCCTCTCATTTTATATGGTACTTCTGTAAAGTATGGGAAATCTGCAATCCAACGATTCCATTGAAAACTAAGATTACTATCTAAATGAACTAAATTTGCACCAAAACCCACATCAGAAGCAACGCTTAAACCTTTATCTTTTGTAAGACTTGCTCCTCTAATAAATCCAAGATCTCTATAAAAAATATTAATTGGATTAGTTAAATGTATTCTAAAAACGGTATCTTTTAATATATTAAACATTGAATCCATTAAGCCTATCTGATAATATCCGTTGTAATATTTATCACCCCACATATTAACAACAATAGGAGTATCTGCCCTATAAACTGTAAAATAATATTGGTTATATAATATTGGAATAATTTTTATTATAGGATCGCTAATATTAGTTTGACTAAATTTTTTAAACCATTGCCAATTGAAATTACTATCAACTTTTAATAAATAGTATTCCCTTAAATAATCGGGTGCAGTATATCTGTTAACACCTCCAACAATATATCCACCATCATTTTGTTTCATTATTAAGCCAATTCTTAGTTTAACACCGTTTCCACTAAGATGATGTTTCTTTCGTTGCTTTATATTACCCAAACTATCATATCGAATTAAATCAACATAAACTGAGTCAACATACCAATAGTCAATCAAAGTATCCGTAGAATATGTTTTTGAATCAGAACCGAATAATGAAGCAACGCTAAATCCTCCATCATCTTCAGCTACAATATCCATAGGCCAATCACCGCTATGATGATAGGCAGTATCTTTATAAAGTTTTTGCCAGATTATATCACCGTTTGAATTGAATTTTGTGTAAGCAGCAGCATGCCAATCATAATTTTTTGGATTATTGAAGTCATACTCTATACAGCTTGACTGAATATAATTACCATCACTGGATTTGATTATGCTGGTATTTCTAGTAGCAAAATGGTTTCCTCTCATCAGGCTGTCAATTTTATGCCAAATTATATTTCCTGAATAATCAATTTTCATTCTTAGTAATAAGGAAGGGTTATCAGGTTCGTAATTCGAATGTGCCAAATGATATACTATACCGGAAACATAATAAGCCGAATCATAATCCCGTACATCATATAAATCGGTATTATAACGAATTGAATATAGTGTGTCAATACAATTGCAATTGTTCTTTGATATTGGAGTAAATTTTGATTTATTTAATAAAGGGGGTTCGGATGGTGTTTCAAATGCTACAGTTCCCGGCTTTTCACCCTGCATCGGGAAATGTTGTGGCATTTCCCAATGTTGGGCAAAAACTGTAATTGAGATAATTACTAATATTATCGAAACAAAGAGTTTCTTCATTTTATTTTTTTTGAAAGTCATCCGACGACTCGGCATTTGGAATTTTATTTTATTTCACTATCAATTTCCCCGTTTGTATTTTTCCTTTTGATGATTTAATCCTTACCAAATACATCCCTGATGATAATTCTTCAATATTAATACTATTCTTACCAACATTAAGTTTATGTTGATTTTTAAGTCTGCCCGTTAAATCATAAATATTCAAAATGCCATTAGAAAAGTCTTTATCATCAACACTTAAATAAAACACATCCGAAGCCGGATTAGGATAAATTACCAATGGCTTATTAATGTCCCGATAGCTATCGGGATCTGATTCACTTATGCCAATATGATAAAGAGTATCCGCCCCATTTGGCAAAGCAAAACCATTAGTATCGGTTTTCACAAACCAACCGCCCTTGCCCGAATAATCTGTTTTTCCAACGATAAGATAACCTCCATCATGTGCTTTTCTCATTTTATAGACAGTTTCAGCAAAATCAGGAAAATGTGAAATCCAACGACTCCATTTAACCTGATAATTACTATCAATTTGTAATAAATGAGCTCCAACTGAAAGATTGTCACAAACAATTAGATTGTTATTATCGGCAATTGTTAATCCTCTTATCTCACCAAAACTTTGATAATACCAGACAGGAGGAGAGCCAACTGGTGCTAGATTTATATAAAAAATAGTATCATCAATAATATCAAAATTTGAATCCATTCTTCCAATTTGATTATAAGAAGTGTAGTATGTTTGCTGACTACTCACAACCATAGGTGTATCTATATGATATGCCGCAAAATAAGAAAATGTACCAGATAATTTTTGAATTTTTAAGAGTGGCATATTATTAAAAGTTTGACCAAAGGTTTTAATCCATTGCCAGTTAAATAAACTATCAACCTTAAGTAAATAGTATTTAGCAGGATTGCTTGTTCCATTGAATTGATTAGCACCTCCAATGATATATCCTCCATCATCTTGTTTCATTAGTAATCCAATTGACATAGGAACTAATTCACCTCCAATGACATGAGATTTACGATGCACCTCATTCCCAAAACTATCGTATTTAATTAAACTCACATATGTAGTATCATTATACCAAAAATTTATATTTGTGTCTAAAGAATATGTTTTACTTAATGATGGGGTTAATGCAGCTACGGTAAATCCTCCATCATTTTCAGCGACAATATTTTGTGGCCAATCCCCTCCTCTTCTTCCAACAGTATCGGTATATAATTTTCGCCAAAGAGTATCCCCATTTGAATTAAATTTAATATATACCGGAAGTCTAATCATATAATCTTTGAAATCGTTATAGTCATTAACAACCACACCCATTTGTACAAAATTATTATCTGATGTTTTTATTAAACTAGTATTATACATAGTAAAATGGTCGCCCCGCATCATACTATCAATATGTTGCCACAATAATTGACCAGAATAGGAGACTTTCATTCTTACTAACATTGTTGGATTATCAGGATCTAAAATCAAATGCCTTTCATTGCATGTATGACCTGAAATAAAATATGCCGAATCACTATCCAAAACATCGTAAAATCCTGTAGTGTATCTTGCTAAATATAGTGTGTCAATACAAATACCATTGTTTTTTGATGTTAAAATTGAAGGTTGAGAAATCAGCCAAGGTGTATTACTATAAAATGTTTTTCTGAGTTCTATGGATTGTTCTCCCTGAACCGGAAAACGCAATGGCGTTTCCCAATTCTGAGAAAGAACTATAGTTGATGATAAAATAAATACAAAAATGATTAGTCTTTTCATAATCAATAATTCTATTTACTGATAACAACAAGTTTTGTTAAGTTTTGATTATCAGTTTTTACTTTAATCAAATATATACCATTTGACAACAAAGATACATCAATATTTAAAGACTCAGATGTTAATTTTTGTTTTATGAGTATTTTACCTGAGATGTCAAAGATTTCTGCATAAGCACTATTTAATGAATCATTAGGAATTTGTACTGTAATTAAATTATTTGCAGGATTTGGAAAAACATTTAATACTTGTATGTTGTTTGAAGTAATTATTCTTCCTTTTCTTTGAGAATTAGACTCAACAGGGCAAATAGTAGGAGTAAAATCATAATCATAATATCTTGACAATATATATTTGGCTATACCTGAAGCGTAAGTACCATTGCTGGTCATATCAGACAAAATACTTAGTTGAGTTTCTGTTAAATTTGAATAATCACCAGATAAATTTGAATAAACATCTAAAAGAACATCACTATACAAACTGTTGTAATCGTCAAGTTCTGTTTCATCATCTGTTATTGTTTGCAAATAGTCAAACCAATCTTCAGCAATTGATGTATTCCCATCTTCAAATTCTAAATAAATCAGTTTAATGATTGAAAGGAAATTATCATACGCTTCAAGATACATCTTAATGCTGTCCATTGGAATAGTATCCCTGTTTCTTAGTGCATTTAGAGATTCATTCATTAATGAGGCATATTCCATATGCATTTGATCTAATTGCATCATCAAATCTTCATATTCCGAAATGCTTTCGGCTGCTTCATAAATATCATCCATCATTGCCTGGGTTAATTGGTCATCACGATTTTCTAAAGCATCACGTACAGGCTGAGATTTTATACTATAAGTGTTTTCAACTAATATATTTCGAAGCATTAAAGATGAAAATAACTCATTTTCACATGCTAATGCAATTATGTCGTGGGATGGAGTTGATTCCATTAATGCATCATATACATCATCCAAATCATCAGTTGAAACATCTTCTACTAAATCGTATAAATAACCATGGTCACCTGCATTTACTAAATCTTCTAATTGGCTTTTAACATTATTAAATTGAGGAAAAACAGGGTAAATTGTGCTTGGTCCTATCGATACAGGACAATTAATTCCAAAACACGGTAACCGTGATTCACAATGTGGAGTTGATATTGTTGTATTTGGATCTGGATCTGGATAAATAGTATTCGTATGATATGTAATACCAAAACTTCCAGGATTTACATCTGAAGGAATCACATAAATAATATCCTTCGATCCAATATGTTCATTTTTAAAATCATATTCACCTCCACTTGTTAATGTTCTTTGATAAAGTGAATTAAAATTTGGAGATGCTGCCTCTCCATTAATAGCTCCCTGCTGAAATTTACTTACACCAAAAACAGGATCTGAATTATTACAATTTGTTGTTTTCATATAATATGCAGTATTAAAACTATTAAAATTATTGCATAGAAATTTCAGGCCATGATTGGGTAAATTACAGTTTGATGAATTCCCCCTGTTTTTTCCATCAGCTTGAATACCAACAGTAGCATTATTAATAGTGTTTCGGTATATTTGATTTGATTGGTCTTTTGAATTATAAACTATTATTCCAAAAGTTTGTTGCTGTAGCCCTGTAAAATTTATAGTGTTGTTTTCTACTTTGAAAGTATAACAATCATTAAGGGAAATTGCACATTTATTCTCTACAATAAGTGACCCAGAATTAGAACCCTGATAAATGTTAAATGTATTAGAATATATTTGAGGATTATCGCAACGTTGCAGTTTAATACTATAAATGTCACTATTTGCATCAGTTGGGCTTATAGGATTGAAAATACAATTAGCAATTGTTAAAGTTTTAATATTCTGAGGATTATTTTGAGCATTAATTACTGTTGAAAAACCTGTAAATACATTTTTAATAATTTGATGAGGATAAAAATAATTAATGTAACCGTTAATAGTAAATTTTGAATCATCAGCTATAATACAAATTCTTGGAGATGAACAACCGTAATAAAATTCACAACCTCTAAAGCTAACGTTTTCAACATTGTTCAAGTATATATAGTAAACTCCAGTATGGCACACTGTTTCATGAAATTTACATCGTGCGAATTTACAATACTCCCAACTTCTCTGGTTATAATTATAATTTTGAAGATTTAAATATACCTTATTGTTTTTAAAATCAACATCTGTAGCCACAATAGCTCCTCCAAAATTAGATAAGCCATCCAAACTATTCATAAAAGCACATTCAGCTTCAGTAATGACACTAAAATTAGAAATATTTACATAAGGAACTCTGTCATTTCCTGATATTGTTTCTTTATCACATCTGATTCCAATCCATTCTCCACTTATTGCTTTTATTGTTGCATTATCAATATAAAGTTTTGCATTTCTTTTAACAATGATTTTAGAAGTTGAAGGCATCGCAATAGTGCAGTTTTTAATAATTAAATAGTAACTACCATTTATTGTTATATCACCTGTAATAGTAGTTGGAGGTGGATTACTTGGGTCATTCCCATCCCAAGTAGTGTTTTTCGTAATATTATGTTGTGCATTCATCATTAAGCCCATGAATGCAAAAGCTAAAAAGAAGATTGTTTTTTTCATGATTAAAGATTTTAGTTTATAAAAAATATACATTAATTGACTCTTCCAATATGAAAGCATCTTGACAAACTTTTGTTTCAAGATAATAATCTTCATCAATTTGATTAATTGAAATTATAAATAAACCATAATTTATTCTGTTTAACTCTGCAATCACCATGTTTGTCAATAAGGCAACTTTGATATCATCTCAGTTTTGATTGCAAAGTTCTGTCTTGAAAATTATTTTTCGCTATCCAAAAGATGTCCCTTTTAATGTAATCAAGTTTTATTGTTAACTCTCTTTTCATTGTCAAATTTTTTTTGCCATTGTATTGGCTATTTTGCGTTGCAAAAACCAAAAGTGTTTAATTATAATGATGCGCCTCTTGCAGGCAATAATTGTATAATCGGAAATTCAGTTTATTTCCATCATAAATTGCTCAATGCAAATATAATAATTATTTTTTTAATAACAAATTGTTTCTGTATTTTTTTTATTTTTATATAGACTTAATCGGAAGACTAAATTGAACGATGCTTTTATTATATAAGCTTTATCAGAAAAATTTGAAATAGAATTTTCACACAAAAATATCTTCATGATATTCTATTTTTGTAAGAAACAAGGCATGAGCAGGAACTGAAAATCCAGCATCGGAGCGGTTTTTATTTTCAATTATTTTCCTAAAATCATTAATGTTTATTTTTTCTTTTCCAACATCAAGCAGAGTACCAACAATTGCTCTAACCATGTTTCGTAAAAAGCGGTCGGCTTTGATAGTGAAAACCAATAAACCTTCATCATTTTTCTCCCATTTAGCATGATGTATTTTGCAGATATTTGTTTTTACCTGTGTTCCTGATTTTGAGAAAGAAGAAAAATCATCATACTCAAACAAGGTTTCAGCAGCTTCATTCATCTTTTCAATATCAAGTTTGCCATATACATAATAAGAGAAATCTTTGTTGAAAGGAGTTTTGGTTTTACTTACAAAATATTGGTATGTGCGTGAAATTGCATCAAAGCGGGCATGAGCATTTTCTTTGACAGCAATAACCGAATTTATGGCAATGTCAAAAGGTAAAAAACGATTTAGTTTAAAACTAAGTTGTTTTATTTCAAGCTCATCAAGAGTTTTGCTATAATCAAAATGGGCAAAAAATTCTTTAGCATGAACGCCTGTATCAGTACGACCTGCGCCTATTACATTAATTTCTTCGCCTAAGAGTGTTGATAGTGCTTCATTAATTGTTTGTTGAACAGTAATGCTATTATTTTGCTGTTGCCAGCCATGATAATTAGCCCCATTATATGAAAGTTCTATAAAATATCGGTTCTTCAATTCTCCAATTTTTTTACAAATTTATGTTATTAGTCAATAAAGTCATGTATTAAAATATTTTTTATTAAAGAAAATAATTATTTTTGTTTTTTGTCAGGAAATAATTTTTCAATTGATGATAGGTGAAATTAGGAAAATATAAATAAAACATGACACAAGAACTCACAGTTTTAATAGTATTAGCAGCCTCAATTGGTTTTTTCCATACTTTGTTGGGGCCTGACCATTATATTCCTTTTATTGTGATGGCAAAAGCAAGAAATTGGTCAATGATAAAAACCGGCTGGATTACTTTTTTTTGTGGCTTGGGACATGTTGGAAGCTCGGTTTTACTTGGATTAGTTGGTGTAGCTTTTGGATTTGGAATTTCAAAAATAGAACCTTTTGAATCCTTCAGAGGTGATCTTGCTGCATGGCTTTTTATTGCTTTTGGGCTTGTCTATTTTATTTGGGGAGTTCGAAAAGCCATAAAGAATAAGCCTCATAAACATTTTCATTATCATAGTGATGGAATAGAACATAATCATGAACACAAACATACAGATGAGCATACACATGTTCATCATGAAGAAAATTCCAAAAAAAATATAACACCCTGGATTTTGTTTACAATATTTTTGCTTGGACCTTGTGAGCCATTAATCCCGATTTTAATGTATCCCGCTGCTCAAAATAGTATTTTGGGAATGGTATCAGTTACAATTGTATTTTCATTGGTTACAGTTTTAACAATGCTAGTTGTTGTACTCATAACTTCCTACGGAGTAAATCTTTTGCCCCTACAAAAGCTTGAACGCTACATGCATGCTTTTGCAGGTGCAATGATTCTTTTAAGTGGAATAGGAATTCAATTTATGGGACTATAAAAAAAATTCAATATTCTATAATCCTTCAAGTTTTTGTATCACTTCGTATATTCCTGCAGAAGGTCTCTTGGCTTTTGGATTAATAATATTACCTTCTTTATCAATAAGAATAAAACTTGGAATGCTGTGAACCAGATAATCAACGGCGATTGAAGATTCCCATGCTTTATCGGCAAAAAGCTGCAAACCTTTCATTTCCTTTTCTATTACCATTTTTTTCCAGGCATCTTTATCTTTGTCAACAGACACACTCATAAAAACAATATTTTTGTTTTTAAAGTCCTTATTTAATTTTTCAAGATAAGGTAATTCTCCTATGCATGGTCCGCACCATGTAGCCCAAATATCTATATAAACGTACTTTCCAATAAAATCAGAAAGCGAAACTAAATTTCCTTCAATATCCTGATATTCAAAAACAGGTGCTTTTTTTCCGAATGCAATAACTTCCCAATTCTTATATTCTTCTTCGATTTTATCAAGATATTCTTTCTTTGTACAATTCTCCTTGAATACTTTCATAATTTCATCAATATTGTTAATGCCGTAATATCTTAACTGTTCATACATCAGATTATAAAGTAAATATTCTTTAATTTTATGATCAGTAAAAGTGTTTTGAATAACTTTTATCATTGCAAGCATATATCCATTATCTTTTTTTGCCAGAATAGTGTCTTCTTCGAATAATTTGTTTACTTCTTCTTTCATATAACTAATCAAAAAATTTATGAATTCGGGTAATTCCAACAAGTTGCTGTCGTTAAGATTAAGTTCATTAAGATAATCGTTATAATCTTCACCTAAATCCAAAGAATCATTTTTTGTCATATATTTATAAGATTCCGGATATTTTATTTTTAATGATGCTTTTTTATAAAGTAATTTGTTTTTTTCCATTGATATAAAATAGTCGTTAAAGTCTTCGTTTTTGCCAATAAATTCTTCTAAGTGTTTGTTTAGTATTTTATAAATAGAATCAATTTTAGATATAAAATTATTTTTTTCAAGTTTGTAAATTTCGCGATAGTCAATACCTAATTTTTCATTTAAAAGATAAGTTTCTATTATATAATTATTAGCTAAGGCTCCTTTGCCATCGAATGATAATGTTTCATCAAATTCATCGGTGTTTAGTTTTAGATTAATGCTGTCGCCGGGGGATAAATAAAGAGAAGCAGTTTCTCTTCCATGGAAAAAAGTGTAATATCCGGGTTTTTTAATATCAATTTTAAGAATAAATTTTCCTGTTGAATCAACCCTTGCGGTGTCTGTAATTTTTTCTAATCCGACTTTGTGAGAAATAGTGATAAAATCCCCTAATTGATTTTCAATAATTCCCTTTAATACAGCAGTGTTAGGGGCTTTTTCAACTTTGTTTTTGCATGCAAAAAAGCTGATTAATACTAAGAATAATAATATTTTTTTCATAGGTGTTTTTAGAAATTTAGTTAATACTTCATTTCATTTTTTTGTAAAATTATGTAAAAATAATTGACTTTACTTTTCCACGGTAGTATTTTTACAAATATTTTAAAAAAGCAAATATGATAATTTTTTAAAATTATTTTGAATTTATTAAATAAGAAGTATGATTAAGCACAATAAAAATAATTCTAAGTTTTTCTTATATTTTATAGTAATACTTGGATATATGTTTTTTCTTTTCTATCCAAATTTGTCGAATGCTTCAGGTTATATTGATACTCTTGAAATAGAATTAAATAAAAGAATAGAAAATAAGATAGAAGATGATTCTACATTAAGAATAATTAATAGGTTAATTGTTCTCTATAGTAAAACCGATTTAAGAAAATCATTAGATTATTCGGTGAAAGCAGAAAGATTAGCAAAAGGATTGAATAGTAGGCATCAATTATCAGACACTTATCAAGGTACAGCTAATATATATCTTGAACAAGGATTATATGATTTTGCACTGAATTATTATCTTAAGGCTTTAGTAATTTTAGAAAACCTGAAAGATAGTTCTGGATTAGGATGGTGTAACCTAAATATTGGGAATGTTTATTATAAGCAGGGTAGCTATGAGATTTCCTATAAATATTATCTTAAATCAAAAAAAATATTCAAGAAAGTTAATGACTATAAAGGAATTAGTGTCGTATATAATAACTTAGGTTTATATTATATTAAAAAAGAGAATTATGATAATGCTTTGAATTATTTTAATAAGTCTTTAGAAATTCGAAGATATAACATTAAAGATAATTTTTTGATTGCGCATTCATATAATTATTTAGGGGAAATTTATAAGCTGAAAAAAGATTATGAAAAGTCTTTTGAATATTTTGATAAATCTGTAGCAATATATAAATTGTTGTGTATTATTGATGATTTACCAAATATGGATTCATATTGGCAAGGTCTTGCCGAATCTTATGCTAACGTTTCTTCAGTTTATCTTGAAAAGGAAGAATACCTGAAGTCAATAGAAATGTATTGGGAAGCAATTGAGATTTATAAAAAAATTGATTACCAGATTGATGTTTCTGCTTTGCTTCTTGATATTTCAAAAGTATATACATTGCAAAGGAAATATCGCGATGCTATTGAATATGCAACACAATCTCTTGAAATTGCTAATGAAAGAGAATTGTTATTTCAAAAAGAAAATGCCTATTTATTATTGTCAGAAGTATATTCAAAATTAGGTTATCACGAAAAATCGCTTGAATATTATAAAAACTATGATAAAATAAAAGATTTTCTTATAAATGAAGATATTACAAAATCAATAACAAAAGTTGAGGTGTTTACTGAAACTCAAAATAATATTAAGCAAAACGAAATTTTACAATTAAAAATTCAACATGAAAAGAAGTTGAAAAATAAAATTCTTCTTATTTATGCTTTATTATTTGTTTTTATTGCAATTATTGCAATTATTCAATTTCGAAAATATGTTACTAATAAAAAAATCAATCAATTGCTAAATATTAAAAACAAAGAAATTATTATAAAAAATAGACTTACTGAAACACTAAATAATGAATTGATTGTAGCAAATAAAACTAAAGACAAATTCTTCTCAATTATTTCTCATGATTTAAGAACTCCATTCAACGCAATTATAGGATTTTCGGATATATTATTTAATAATTATGATGAGTTTGAAGAAGAAGAGAAAAAAGAATTTATTAAAAACATTAGAGATACTTCCGAAAGCACTTATGGTTTGTTAGATAATTTGTTAAACTGGACAAAATTACAATTAGACGAAATTGTTGTAAAACAGGAAAAAGTTGATTTACATAAAATTGTGAATGGAAATATTAATTTGCTCAAACAAAGTAGTCAAGGAAAATCAATTGCCCTTAAGTCAACAATATCAGAATATACTATTATCTATGCTGACGCTAATATTCTTAATACAGTTTTTAGAAACTTACTTTCTAACGCATTGAAATTTACTGACAAAATGGGTGAAATTGTTATTTCTGCAATTGATAAAGAAAAATTTGTTGAAGTGTCTATTGCTGATACAGGTATTGGAATTAGTGAAGAGGATATGAAGAAAATGTTTGTATTTGGTGAAAATGTAAACAAATTAGGAACTAACAAAGAAAAAGGCTCAGGTTTCGGTTTGCTTTTATGCAAAGAGTTTATTGAAAAAAATAAAGGAAAAATTTGGGTTGAAAGCGAATTAGGAAAAGGAACTAAATTTCATTTTACTATTCCTAAACCTCCAGTTGAATAAATATATTCTAAACCGAGATATTAAAACTCTTATCTGTTTAAGCCTACAATAGTGATTTAGTCTCGAATTCCTTAAACATGCAATTTCTAATGCTTTCTTTTACTCATCCACTAAACTAACAAATTAATGTTAGAAACTTTACAGCTTTATAAGCTATTAATATTTTTTATTTTTTATTTTTGAAAACACATTAATGTGTGTTTTTTATGAAAAGAATATTGATAATATTTCCTGTTTTATTTCTAATAATTGTTGGTTTTACAAGATTATCTGATACTCCGAAAGGTATAAAAAACAATGATGCTCTTTTGATTGATTTTAAAGGATTAGCATGGGTTGATTCGGTTTTTAATTCTTTAACACTTGATGAACGCATTGCCCAGACAATAATGATAAGGGCTCATTCTAACAAAGATAAAGCATATCATGACGCTGTAGGGAGACTTATAAGTGATTACAATGTCGGTGGAATATGTTTTTTTCAAGGAGGTCCTGTTCGTCAGGCAAATCTTACTAATTATTACCAAAAACTTGCAAAAACTCCTCTAATTGTTTCTATTGATGGCGAATGGGGAGTAGCCATGCGTCTCGATAGTGTTGATGCATTTCCACGTGAAATGACTCTTGGTGCAATTCAGGATAATCAACTTATTTATCAAATGGGAAAAGAAATTGCTAAGCAATGCAAACGTTTAGGAATTAATATAAATTTTGCCCCTGTTGTTGATGTTAACAATAATCCTTTAAATCCTGTAATTAATAGTCGCTCCTTTGGTGAAAACAGGAATAATGTTGCTGAAAAAGGTATCGCATATATGAAAGGATTGCAAAGCCAAAGAATTTTAGCTTGTGCTAAGCATTTTCCAGGTCATGGAGATACAGATACAGATTCGCATTATGCTCTGCCGATTATAAAACATTCAAAAAATATTATTGATTCAATTCACATTTACCCTTTTAAACGGCTAATTGATGAAGGCTTGGGTAGTGTAATGGTTGCTCATTTGTATATTCCTGCATATGATAATACTAAAAATACTGCAACAACACTTTCGAAAAAAGTTATTACAGATTTATTGATTAACGAATTAGGATTTAAAGGTTTAATTATTACTGATGCTCTTGGAATGGAAGGTGTTACAAAATATAACAAAGCCGGAATTATTGAAGTAAAAGCCCTCTTAGCAGGAAATGATATTTTGTTGCTTCCAAAAAATGTTCATATTGCTATAAGAGAGATTAGCAAAGCAATAAAAAATGGAATTATTTCTCAAAAACTTATTGATGACAAATGCAAAAAGGTTTTAGCTTTTAAATATTGGTTAGGTTTATCAAAACAAAAACAAGTTAAAATAACAAATATTTATAATGAATTAAACTCAACTGAAGCAAAACTTATTAATAGAAAATTATATGCTTCATCAATTACTGTTGTAAAAAACAACAATAAAATTTTGCCACTTAAACGCATTGATACTTTAAAAATAGCATCTGTTTCTATTGGATATGCAACAAAGCGTCCTTTTCAAATAATGCTTGGAAATTATGCAAGTGTTGATAATTTTCTTCTTCCAAAAAAACCTTCATATGAACAGATAAAATCCTTGCTAAGGAAATTATCTGAATATAATCTTGTTATAGTTGGGATTCATAATACTAATAATTCCCCGAAATATAATTTTGGAATAAGTCAGGCAAGCATTGATTTTGTAAATATGTTAAAGAAGAAGAAAAAAGTTATTCTTGACGTTTTTGCAAGCCCTTATTCTCTATCAAGGTTTAAAAACACAAAAAATATTGAAGCTATTTTAGTTTCTTATCAGGATAATCATTTTGCTGAAGAAGCTTCGGCACAGGTTATTTTTGGAGGCATTGCTGCTTCAGGAAAACTTCCGGTTTCTGCATCCAAAATATTTAATTTGGAAATAAAAGTAAAAACTTCAAAAACACGTTTGGAATATTCAATGCCTGAAAATGTAGGTATTTCATCAACAGAATTAAAAAGTATTGATTCTATTGCTTTGTCAGGAATAAAAGAAAAAGCATATCCCGGCTGCCAGATTTTTATTGCTAAAGATGGAGAAATTATTTATAATAAATCTTTTGGTTATCATACTTATGATGAGAAAATCCCAGTTAGGAATTCCGATTTATATGACCTTGCTTCAGTAACAAAAATTACTGCTACTACTCTTGCAATAATGAAATTGTATGAGAAAGGTAAAATTGATATTGATGAGAAACTTGTTACTTATCTTCCTTATCTGAAAGGAACAAACAAAGAAAATATTATCATACGCGAACTTATGGCTCATCAGGCAAGATTGCATCCTTGGATACCTTATTACAGATATACTGTTGAAGATGATGGTAAGCTAAATCCGTTAATTTATAGTAATATAAAATCTGATGAATTTCCTTATAAGGTTGCAAATGATATTTATATTAACAAAACTTATAAAGATTCAATCATTCTAAAGATTGTTGATTCTGAACTTAGAAAAAGTAAGAAATATAGATACAGCGATTTAGGATTTTATTTATTGAAAGAAATAATTGAAAAAATCACATCTCAATCCTTAGATAATTATGTGAATAATAATTTTTTTATTCCTTTGGGCTTAAATCATATTTGTTATCATCCATTAAAACATTTCGATTTATTTGAAATAATTCCTACTGAAGATGATAAATATTTCAGGAATCAATTAATTCAAGGATATGTTCATGACCCTGGAGCTGCCATGATGAATGGTGTTGAAGGACACGCAGGTTTGTTTTCAAATTCAAACGATGTTGCTGTTATTATGCAAATGTTGATGCAGGGCGGAGTTTATGGTGGAGTAAGATATTTTAAGAAATCAACGGTTAAAGAGTTTACTAAACAACAATTTCCTTTGAACCATAACAGGCGTGGAATTGGTTTTGATAAACCTTTGCCAAACAACGAAGAAGGTGGTCCTGCTTGTCTCGAAGTATCGGATAATAGTTTTGGACATTCCGGTTTTACAGGAACTTATGCTTGGGCTGACCCAGACAAAAATCTTGTTTATGTTTTTCTTTCTAACAGAGTATATCCCTCAGCTGAAGAAAATAAACTGCTGAAACTTAATATTCGCACCAATATCCATAAAGTAGTTTATGATGCTATTGATGTTAAAGAAAGGAAATGAATTTGTTTTTAATTCGAATGGCAAATATAATTTTTAAGATATTATATTCTAAGAATTTGTAATTTTACATTTTAAATTTGAAAATTTTTCAATGTTAAAAAACAAAAAAATAATAGTTGTTTTCCCTGCCTACAATGCAGAAAGTACTTTAGAAGATACATACAATGAAATCCCTTTTGATATTGTTGACGAAGTTGTTATTGTTGATGATTGCAGTTCTGACAAAACAATTGATGTAGCTCATAAATTAGGAATTAAGCATATTGTTTCCCATGAAAAAAATAAAGGCTATGGTGGCAATCAAAAGAGCTGCTACGACAAAGCTTTGAGTTTGGGAGCAGATATAATTATTATGGTTCATCCCGATTATCAATACACTCCTAAACTAATTCCTTCAATAGCAAACATGATTGCTAATGATTTGTTTCCTGTTGTTCTTGGCTCACGTATTCTCGGCAAAGGTGCCATAACAGGCGGAATGCCTTATTATAAATATTTTTTTAACAGGTTTCTTACTTTTTCTCAAAATCTTATAATAAATCAAAAACTTTCGGAATATCATACAGGCTATCGTGCTTTTTCAAAAGAAGTTCTTCAGGCAATAGATTATCATGAAAATTCTGACGATTTTGTTTTTGACAATCAAATGCTTGCTCAAATATTTTTTGCCGGATTTGAAATTGGTGAAATTACTTGTCCAACAAAATATTTTGACGAAGGTTCTTCAATAAATTTTAGCAGAAGTGTTAAATATGGATTTGGGGTATTAAAAACTTCAATTCAATATCGCATGCAAAAATGGAAATTAGCTAAGTTTAAGATATTTAGTAGTCGGTAATCGGTTATTGGTTATCAGTAATCAGTGTTCAGTAATCAGTAATCGGTGTTCAGTAATCAGTGTTCAGTATTCGGTAATCGGTAGGCATTAGAAAAATTATATTATGGAATATGTTAATAGTTTTAGGGAATTAGAAGTTTATAAATTAGCAAGGAAACTTAGTATGGAAATATTTGAATTTACAAAATCTTTTCCAAAAGAAGAAAGATATTCCTTAACAGATCAAATAAGAAGGTCATCTCGGTCTGTTGGAGCACAAATAGCTGAGGCATGGGCTAAAAGAAGATATGAAAAACACTTTATCAGTAAACTTACAGATGCAGATGGCGAGCAACAAGAAACTCAACATTGGATTGAATCTGCATACGACTGTCAATACATAAATAACAATCAAAAATCTTATTTTATTGATAAGTACAGTCAAGTTGGAAAAATGCTTCAATCTATGATTAACAAATCAAATTTATTCTGTAAATAAAAACTGAATACCGAACACTGAATACCGAATACTGAAAACTATAAGAAAAAGAAGAAACATCAAGCAACATGACTGATTTAAACAACATCTGCACCTACTGCAAAAGTAAAGACAGCAAAAAGCTTTATCCTACTTATGATATTTTTGGCTCCGATTATTTTATTGAGAAATGCAATGTTTGTAAAGCATGTTTTCTTGCTCCCCGACCTGATAAAAAAAAATTAAGCCAGGCTTATGATGATTCTTATTATGGCGAAAAAGAAGACAAATTCAATCCCATTATTGAAAAAGTAATTAATGTTTTTAGATATCGAAGAGCTAAAAGGATAACGGACAATTTGTCTTTGGGTGCTAAGATTCTTGATATTGGTTGTGGCAATGGAAGGTTTCTAAAGTATTTGCTTAATTTCGGAAAATTTGAATTATTTGGAACAGAGCTTGAAGGAAATTCTGCAAAAAGAGCTTCGGAAATTCAGGAGATAAATCTTAAGATAGGATTGCTAAAACATGATGATTTTATAGAAAATAATTTTGATGCAATTAGCATGTTTCATGTTTTTGAACATTTAATAGAACCAAAAGAAACTCTTGAAATAATAGCAAAAATTCTTAAACCAAAAGGCACATTAACAATTTCTTTTCCGAATATTGATAGTTGGCAAGCAAAGATTTTTAAAGGGAGATGGTTGCACCTTGACCCACCGAGACACTTGTTATTTTTCAAACCTAAAGATTTTGTTAGTATTGCGAAAGCTTATGGATTCCAATTGGAAGAGAAACATTTTCTGTCTTTTGAACAAAATCCATTTGGTTGGACTCAGAGCATATTAAACTGTTTTTATAAAAAGCGTGAAGTGTTGTTCGAATCTTTAAAAGGGAATAAAAATTACATTAAAGAGTTTTCGAGATTTAATTTATTACTTCAAAAATTGTTTTTCGTTTTTTCATTCCCGTTATTTGCAATCTTCGATATCATAGAAAGCATTTTTAACAAAAGTGCAACAGTAGAATTTAAGTTTAAAAAAATAAATTAACTTCAAAAATATAAGCACATAAAATTTATACAAATGAAATACTCAACAAAATCATTATTGTTATGGATATTTTCAGTGATATTTACATTTGCTATTGCTTATTATCAAAGAACAACAGGACCAACTTATACTGTTAAAGGAAAGGTGAATATTAGTGGACAGGAAATAAAATATAAGCTGATTAGAACTGATACAACTTCGGAAATTTCTAAATTTTCAGAAATAAAGATTAAAGTAACAGATGAAAAGATTTCCGGTAAATACATTTACAAACGCTATAAAAGTTTTGATGAATGGACTCATGCAGATTTGTTGCGTAAGGGTGATTTTCTAATAGCATATATTCCAAGACAGCCAATGGCCGGGAAAATGGAATACCAGATATTATTGAATAGTGATAACAAAATAATCAAGCTAACAGAAGAACCGGTAGTGATGAGGTATAAAGGAAGTGTTCCAATTTTTATTTTAATACCACATGTTTTATTAATGTTTTTAGCTATGATGCTTTCAACAAGAACAGGCTTGGAAGTTTTGATAAAAGGTAAAAACATTTTTAAATATACAGTTGCAACTTTGCTTTTATTAATTCCCGGAGGTATGATATTAGGACCTATTGTTCAAAAATTTGCTTTTGACGTATATTGGGCTGGTTGGCCCTTTGGCACTGACCTAACCGACACTAAAACAGCAGTTGCATTTCTTGCATGGATTATAGCTTTTTTTGTTCTTCTGAAAAACAAAGAAAAACGTAAAGGATTTGTTCTTGCTGCTTCAATCATTCTTTTAATTGTTTACCTTGTTCCACATAGTTTACTTGGTTCGGAAATTGACCATACGAAAACTAAAAGCGATAAGGTTGAGATGGTAAAGTAACTTCAAACATCAAACATTTAATATGATAATAGTTTATATTATAATTGCAATAACAGTACTTGTTTCTATTAGTGCTTTTAATAATTACAAAATCTTTGATAAGCTAAAATTCAATGCATATTTTATTAAACATTCTAAAGAAGTTTATAGGTTTTTTTCTTATGGACTAATTCATGCAGACTGGATGCACCTAATAATTAATATGTTTGTTTTGCATTCATTCGGAAGAATAGTTGAATTTTTCTTTAAAAATTATTTTGGAGTCAAAGGTATTTTTTATTTTCTGCTTTTATATATCGGGGGAATTGCATTATCGGTAGTAGCATCATTCCAAAAAAACAAGGATAATATTTATTATAACTCTGTTGGTGCATCAGGAGCTGTGTCTGCTGTTGTTTTCTCCAGCATCATACTTTATCCAATCGGGAAAATTAGTTTTTTATTTTTTCCCATACCAATATCATCTCCGGTTTTTGGAATTATTTATTTAATTTATTCTTACTGGATGTCGAAAAAAGCAAAAGACAATATTGGTCATGATGCACATTTTTGGGGTGCTGTTTTTGGAATTATTTTTACTATTGCTCTTAAACCCGAATTATTTCTAATATTTATCAATCAATTGTTCCATTAAAAAAAAATAGTTTTTAACATTTTATATATTTTTTTAACAAAAGTTATTATCTATGTATTTGCATGTTGTTTATTTTATAAATTTGCCACTTTTAAAATTATTAATATAATTAAGAAATAAATTAAATTATTATGAATAAATCATTTATTAAAGTTTTTATTGTTTTTTTTATAGGTCTTACATTTATTATTAACGCTTGTAATAAAGATGAAGGAGATATACCTACAGTAGTTACGGGAAGTGTATCTGAAGTTGCTTTTCATTCGGCATATTGTGAAGGAAATGTTACTGATGAAGGTGGTTCACCTGTTATATCAAAAGGAGTTTGTTTATCAACTGGAAGTGAGCCTACAATTTCGGATAAACATTCAGACCATGGTGATGGTACCGGAAGTTTTAAAAGCGGTTTCACCGACTTAAGCACAAACACAACTTATTATGTCAGAGCTTATGCAACAAGCTCTGAAGGTACTGCTTATGGAAGTCAGGTTAGTTTTAAAACATTAGCAAAGTAAAAAGAATAAATTAGAAATAATAGAAAACCTTTCTTTAATGAGAAAGGGTTTTTTTTTGAAAAATTTGGAGAATTGATTTTTTTTCGTATATTTGAAGTTCAAAACAATTATTAATAATTTACTAAACTTACACATTATGTTAAATAATAGTATGAAATTATTGTTTGCATTAGTTA
This sequence comes from uncultured Saprospiraceae bacterium, assembly GCA_964385385.1. Taxonomy (GTDB): domain Bacteria; phylum Bacteroidota; class Bacteroidia; order Bacteroidales; family CAYLPA01; genus CAYLPA01. Next base: position 30,081 of record CAYLPA010000005.1, read on the forward strand.
TTAGTATTTCATTTCTTTTGTTTGCTTGCGATAAAGAAAAAGACGAACCCAAATTACCAACAGTTGTAACTGCAGAAGTTGTTGATATTGCTCAACAAACAGCAACTTGTGGAGGAGATGTTACCGATGGTGGCAATGCTGATATTACAGCAAGAGGTGTTTGCTGGTCAGGTACTGAGCTTCCAACATTAGAGAATGCCCAAAATTCTACAGCAGATGGTACTGGTGATGGAGTTTTTACAAGTAACATTACTGGCTTGGCTCCAAATTTCAAATACTATGTTCGTGCTTATGCTACAAATTCAGAAGGCACAGCTTATGGCGCACAAAAGGAATTTACAACAATTACAAAGTAAGTGTAATATTTTTATTTCTTCGAGATTTGAAGAAATTAAAAACTTGCTAAACTGCTTATGTAATTTTAAAAAATGATTACTAATTAATTAATTTTACGAAAACAGAATTTTTGTTCATGTCGTTGCAAGATGATTTTTGGATGAACTTTTGATTATTGTATAGATAATCTTTTTGTATAATACTTTAAATAGTATCTAATCGCTATTTTCCATTACTTTATTTTCTTCGACAATTTCACCTGTATTTTTTTTCAAAGCTTTGTAAATAAAGAAAATCCCTGCAATAATAAAAGGGATACTAAGAATTTGTCCCATGTTTAGGAAAATATTTTGTTCAAAATCTGCTTGATTCTGTTTTAAAAATTCTATAAAAAATCTAAATCCAAAAACACCAACCAAAAATATTCCAAACAACATACCTTTTGGGTTTTTTCCTTTATATTTTTTATAGATAAAGAAAAGAAAGATAAAAATAAATAAATAAGCCAGTGCTTCATAAATTTGAGTTGGATGTTTGGGTACAACTTCGTTGTTTCTATCAAAAATAAATCCCCAAGGAACAGAAGTTTCATATCCATAAATTTCGGAGTTCATCAAATTTCCAATGCGAATGAAAAAACCTGCAAGAGCAGTAGGAATAACAAATCTGTCGAGTGTCCACAAATATGATTTTTTTGTTGATTTACGGCTGAAAAAATATAAAGCTATTAAAATACCGATTGCTCCGCCGTGGCTGGCAAGACCGCCATGCCATATCATAAGGATTTCTATGGGATTTTCTAAGTAATACTGTGGTTGATAGAAAATTACATGACCAAGACGTGCACCTATTATTGTTCCGATTATTGAATAAGTAGTTATTTTATCCAATTCTTTTATTGGAACTTTTTCTCTTTGAAAAATATATTGCATGATGTAATAACCGATAATAAATCCGCTCGCAAAAAATATCCCGTAATATCTAAATTCAAAAGAACCTGCTGAAAATATAACAGGGTCAATGTTCCAGTGTATATAACTTAGTAGATTCATATTTAATTTTTTTTAGCAAACTTAATGAAATAAAATTTGAGTAGAGGTCTGTTTTTAAAATTATCATTAGTTTTGTAGCCAAAATTATTTAAGTATGGGAAAAGATAAAATAATTAGCATTGTTCAGGATTGGTTAATAAATATAGGTTTACCTGATAAAACCCATCATTTTTTTCAGATTATTATTATTCTGGCGGCAATTATAATTATAAGTTTTTTAGCAAATTACATAACTAAGCGTTTTATTTTAAGCACATTAAGAATTATTGCACGAAAAACAAAATCCGACTGGGATAATATATTATTTGAAAGGAAGGTGTTTAATAAATTATCTCATCTTGTTCCTGCAATATTAATTTATGTTCTAATTCCTATAGCTTTAGATGAATATCAAGGATGGATTAAAATTATAAGGCAAGCAACAAATCTTTATATGATTATTGTTGTTTTGATGGTTCTGAATTCTTTTATTAATGCTCTTCACGATATTTATAGCAAATATGATATTTCAAAAACTAAACCTATAAAAGGCTATGTGCAGGTTGTTAAAATAGTAATATTTTTTATAGGTGGTATTCTCATAATTTCTTCTTTATTTGGCAAATCACCTGGAATTCTCTTAGGTGGTTTAGGAGCTTTTGCTGCTGTTTTAATGTTAATATTCAGAGATAGTATTTTAGGATTAGTGGCCGGTGTGCAGTTATCAGCAAATGATATGGTAAGACCGGGAGATTGGATATCTATGCCAAAATATGGTGCTGATGGTGATGTCCTTGAAATTTCACTTACAACTGTTAAAGTTCAGAATTTTGATAAAACTATTGTAATAATTCCTGCTTATGCAATGATTTCCGATTCTTTCCAAAACTGGCGTGGAATGGATGAATCAGGTGGCAGAAGAATTAAGCGTTCAATAAATATCAATATGAACTCAGTGAAGTTTTGTGATGTTGATATGCTAAAGAAATTTAGAGAAATTAAAATCTTATCAGAATATCTTAATAAGACACAAAGTGAACTTGATGAGCATAACAAAAGACTTGAATTGGATAATACAATTGTTGTGAATGGTCGACGTCAAACAAATATTGGTGTTTTTAGAGCTTATGTTGAAGCGTATTTGAAAAATAATCATAATATCAGACAAGATATGACTTTCATTGTACGTCAACTTCAACCAACTGAATTAGGACTGCCAATTGAAATTTATGTTTTCAGTAAGGTTCAGGCATGGGAAGCCTATGAAGCAATCCAATCTGATATTTTCGATCATTTAATGGCTGTAATTCCAGAATTTGATTTACAAACTTTCCAAAATCCAAGTGGTTTTGATTTCAAATCTTTGGCCAAATAAAAAAGCTGCCTCCGAAAACGAAGACAGCTTTGAAAAATCATCATTAAACTATTTGGTAACTTTGACGAATTTCCTATAAACTTGACCTATGTTAGCCTCAAGTCGAATTGTATAAATTCCGTTTACTAATTCAGAACCTGGAATATTAACTAAATTTTTTCCAATTGGTAATTCTAAAGTTTCAGAGCTTATTAATTGTCCAATAGAACTAAAAATTGAGATATTAATTTTTGTAGCCTGTTTAAGATTAATTTCAAGATTTGAATTTTCAATTGATGGATTTGGATAGATTTCACCAACATTTGTATCAAATAATGATTTGCGGCTATTAATTCCTGCAACAATTGTTGTAGAATTAATAATGATATTAATGTTGTTAACACTTGGAGTTGTAGCATCAATAGTTACTACAGCAGGAGTTGTTGTTTTGCCCGGTATATCAATCCATACCTTATAATTTCCATATGCAATATTGTTAAACCCATATTCACCGTTTACATCAGTTATGTCTAATGTAACTGCATTATCACTCATGTCTAATAACATAACATTGATTCCATCCATTGGGTCACCGGGACCTTTATTTGCTCCTTGAAGAACATTTCCGCCAATGAATCCTGGGCCACCTGGATTAGTTCCAGCAATTAAATTAATATTGGCTGTGGTTGTGGCTGTATTTAAACTTACTAATGTTGCATTACTCCACAATAGTTGATTCCCGAAATATGTTGGGAAATAAGAGCTATAATATGATGATGAAGGAGAAAGAGCAGATTTAACATAATATGACCCAAAAGGTACATTTGTAAATCCATAATATCCGCCTGAATCAATATTTGTTGTGTCAATTGCTGTTAAAAGATTAGTAATTGGATTAAACTCAATCAAATAAACAAGTCCAATGTCAGCAAGGTTTGAACCGGCTAAAACTTGTCCAAAGATAATTCCATTTGAAGGTGATCCTCCAATAGTAATTGTATTAGAAGTAGTATTTTGGCATCCAGGACCTGAAATACTTAGTGTAACATTATAAGTTCCTGATGAAGCGTATGTGTGTGATGGGTGTTGCAATGTTGAAGTAGAGTTATCACCAAAATTCCATGAATAGGATGTAGGATTACCTGTTGAAGTATTGGTGAAACTAATCATTAAAGGGTTTGTTGGATTTGCACTTTGAGTGAAATTTGCTTGGCATGGCATTGTACCACCACTAACTAATATAGTATCAATTATTGTGCTTGTTGTATTAGAACAAACTACAGTAAGACTTACTGCATAGTACTGACTTGCAGAATATGTGTGAGTTGGGTTTTGTAAAGTTGATGTTGTGTTATCACCAAAATCCCATAACCATGATGTTGGAGTTCCCGTAGTTTGGTCAATAAAATGAATTGTTTGTTGGTTGGAAGAATCAGGAAATGCCATAAAAGCTGCCTGACATGTTGCAGGACTTCCAACACAAATACTAAAGTTTGCAACATATGGGCTTTGCCCAAAATACAGGTAAACAGTTTGGTTGTTACAATCAAGTGTGGAAGCCGTAATTATTGCACTTGATGGATAATTTGGGATTGCAACTGAATATGCACCATTTGAATTAGTGTTTACTGATTGACTAAAATAGAATGATGTCATACTATCAAGAGCAACAATATTCACCTGATGATTTGCTACAGCAGCATTGTTTGCAGAGTTGGTTACAGTTCCGCTGACTGTTATTGTTGTTTGAGCTACGGTAAATAATGTAGCAGTCAACATAATTACAATGGTAAAAATTAACTTTTTCATGTTTTTAAATTTTGTTATTTGAATGATTATTTGATTAATAATTAAAATGATTTAGAACTTGATTTAATACAATCAATTGTCGTTTTATTATAGACAGGCAATTGCAAAAGAGTTGCCTGAATTAATCTATTTTTTTATAATTTTTTTATTCAAAGCCCAACCTTCTGAACTTTGCAGCCTTATTAAATACAATCCTGAATTTAATGAATTTAATTGAATATCAATTTTGCTAAAACCTTTGTAAAGATTATTATAGTTTAATGATGAAACCAGTTGACCGGTCAAATTATAAATTTGAATATTGATATTTTCTTTGTGGTCAAGATTTAACTCGATAGTGATATTATCAACAAATGGGTTTGGATATAAAATTATATCAACCAAAGATTGCTCTGGCTTTTCCATTCCTGTAATTTTATTCTTACCGATATAAATATTATAATTCAATATTGGGTTGCCACTACCGTCAGGATTTACATTTATTGGGTATGTTTTTTTGTTTATCAAGTCAGCATGAATAGTGTATGATTTCTTTTCAAGATTATTGAACTCATAATATCCATTTTGGTCAGATAAAGTATATGCTCTTACAACTATTCCATTTTCCAACAAATAGATTGGAACATTAGGAATAAGATCTCCGGGAGATTTTGAAGTTCCTTCCAAAACATATCCGGATAACTTTGTATTTCCATTAGGAGAGCTTAGTTTTATCATATTAATTGACATTGAATGTCCAATAGTATCTGTTAGAGTATCAATCATTATTACAGTTGCCTGATCCCAGGCATATTTATTACCGGAATAAGTAGGTGAATAATCCCCGAAATGAGCTGATGATTGATTTAAAAATGCTTTAGTTAAATACTTGCCAGGTGGTAGTTGTCCAAAATAGTAAGTACTTATTTGATTTGTTCCAATAGTAATTTTATTAATATTTGTTGATGCAATATGAACATAAGCGGAATCAAACCAATTATAATTATATAAAACAACATAACCTGTATCAACAGCAATAGAGTCAATAAAAACTTGTCCAAATAAATTTGTTGTTGGACCTGAAGGAACATTAACTTGTTGACAGGATTGTGTTGTACATACACCACTAATTGGATCTGTCGATTTTGTTGTTAAACAAACTTGATAGCTTCCCTGACCTGTGAAATAGTGATTTACTGTTTGCCCGGAATCTAATGCTGTTGAATCTCCAAAATTCCAAATATAGATAGTTGGGTTTACATTATTAACTGTACCTTGAAAGCTAAATTGATAGCCTGTGCTATTAAAAGTAAATGAATTACTGCAAGGAGGGCTAATTGTAATTGTGTCAATGAATGTAGATTGACAACTTACGCCAGAAATACTTAAAGTAACAATGTAGTTGCCGGCTTGAGCATAAGTATGAGTTGGATTTTGCAGTGTTGATGTTGTATTATCACCAAAATTCCAGAAAAATGATGTTGGATTTCCAACAGAGGTATTGATGAAGTTAATAATTAAAGGATTTGTTGGATTTGCACTGTGAGAAAAATTAGCCTGGCATGTAACTGTTCCACCACCTAAAAATAAAGTGTCAGAATAGCTGCTTGTAGTGTTTGAACAAACAACAGTTAAGGTTGCCAAATAAACTCCGTTTTGTAAATATGTGTGAGTTGGATTTTGAACAGTATCAGTATTGTTGTCCCCAAAATCCCACGACCATGAAGTTGGAGTTCCAACTGTTTGGTCGAAAAAGTGAATTGTTAATGGATTCGCAGAATCAGGATAAGCCGCAAAGGCAGCTTGACATGGAGGAGGGTTTACACATATACTAAAATTTGCAACATAGGGGCTTTGCCCAAAATACAGGTAAACAGTTTGGTTGTTACAATCAAGTGTGGTAGCCGTAATTATTGCACTTGATGGATAATTTTGAATAGTTACAGAATATGCACCACTAGGATTAGTGTTTACTGATTGACTAAAATAGAATGATGTCATACTATCGATAGCAACAATATTCACCTGATGATTTGGTACAGCAGCAGAGTTTACTGAGTTTGTTACTGTTCCAGTTACAGTGATAGTAGTTTGTGCTACCAACAAAGTGTTTATAGTACAAAAAATCGTTATTAAATATATTAGTTTTTTCATTTCAAGTTTTATTTAATTAAAAATCTTATTCCACCATTAATACCATAAGAACTATACTTCTGTTCGATAGGGTAACTGCTCTCAAACATTGATGTGAGTTGCTTTTTGTAATATGGTTGAAGTATTATTGAAAATCGTTTAGAGAAATTATATGAAACTCCTCCAACGAGAAGGAAGTTTAAACTTGTTTTATTCAATGGCAGATAATCTTTTGAATTTTCTACTATTTCAGAATTGGTAGCACTTAGAATATAACCTTTGCTCTTTGTCAAAAATCCAAACGAAATGCCAGTTGATAATTCAAAATTAAATCTCTTATGGTTTATTGAATAACCAACTAAAACCGGTACTTCAAAGTAAGAATATGAGTTTTTGTTTTTATATTCATTAATTGTTTTTATAATTGTGTCTCTTTCTGTCCAAATTGAATATGTGGTGTCTTTTGGTTGTGCTTCTACAATCGGATACCAAATGTCTGAATTATTAGGATCTTGATAATAACCAACAAGAACATATTCCCAAATAATATCATCTATTTTTAGTAGATATGGAATTGTATCATATAATAGATTATCAATTTGATAATTAGTTTTCTCACCATAATTAGCATAGCTTAAACCTGTAGTTATACTTAGATGATCAAAAGTATATTTTAAGCTTAAATTATACGAAGGAGTAAAAATTTGACTTTCATTAGCTTTTCTGTAATCAGTGTGAGTTTCAAAATTCTCTTTGCTTTTAAAGCTATTGTTTATTTGTGAAGCACCAATTGTTAAGTCAACTGCAAGACTTGTTATATGAGTATTCTTTTTGCCGCCAGTAGGAGCTTGTAATTTGTATTCATTTCTTTTATTAAGTTGTAATTTAGTATTATAGATTTCTAATAATGGAAAATTAGCTTTAACTCTTGATGGGCAGGGGAGATTGGCGAAAAAATCTTTTTTATTTTGTTTATTATTGCTTTCAGAATCAATCATACCTAAATTATTGGTTTCTTGAACAATTGGTTTAGCAGTTGTTTTGGATTCAGCTTTAGCTATAAAAGTTATGTTTAAGTTGTTTTTCTGATTATAAGTTTGAGTTTTAGTAACTTTATTTTGATAAGATTTTTCTACTATTTCTTCTTTATAATTATTTAGTTTTTGAGTTTTTGAATTTGCTTTTTCGTTTGTTTTTTGTCCTGTTATTGAATTGTTATCTTCTTTTTCGGTAATTGTTTTTGAGATTGTCTTTTTTATTTGTGGATTTTGAGTTGAATTCTGAGTTATTGCATTTTGTGACTGAATATTGAAATATTTCTCCTTAGTACTAAAATATATTATTACAGACATGATTATTGCTCCAACCAGAACAAAAAAACTATTTCTTAACCATGCTGCAATCGGCTTTTTGTATGCGGTTGCAATAGCGTCAAGGCTGTTGTCAAGTCTTTCCCATAATGCAGCCGGCGGTGGTTCTTTAAAGGACTCAAAGCCATTTTCGTAAATTTTATCAATATCGTGTAGGTTCATATCGCTAGTTTTTTTACAATTGTTTCATTTAGTAATTTCTTTTTCAAAAGTATTCTTGCTTTTCGCAATTGACTCTTTGATGTGCTTTCTGTTATCTCCAATTTTTCAGAAATTTCTTTATGTTTGAATTTCTCGAAAACATACAAATTGAATACTGTTCTATATCCACATGGCAAATCATGAATAGCGTTTACCAATTCGTCTTTAGTAAATTCAATATCAATTTCATCATTTTCGTGTTCATTGTTTTGGTCAAGGATTTCTGTTTCCCTGATGTTGTCAAAATTCTGATGATAATTGTTGTTTTTTGTCTTTTGTTTGTGGTTTAAAGCAGTATTGATAACTATCCTTTTTATCCAGCCTTCAAATGAACCTTCATTCCTGAAGTCTTTCATGTTTAGGTAAACTTTCATAAAAGTATCATGAAGTATGTCTTCAGCTTCGAATCTGTCCTTACTATAGCGTATACAGATTGCGTACATTGCAGGAGAATATTTTTCATACAACTCCCTTTGAGCAACTCTGTCGCCTTCAACACAACCCGATATAATTTTTTTGTCAGTTACCATTTAGCTTATCCAATATTATAGACAAGAGTCAAGCAAAATAGTTGCCTGATTTTTGAAAATTATTGCAAGAATAATGTAATGAGAGAATACTAAAATGCGAGAAGCTTTAATGAATCGTTTTGAAAAACAATTTAGCAATATAACAATTTAACATTCGAACAATTATTAGTATTATTATCCGATTAACTATTTGCATTTTTAATTATTAATTTAAATATTTGAATCCCTGTTTCAATTAATTCATCAGGAAAATCGTAATTATTATAATGTAATCGCGGGTGTTTAGTTCCGCTTCCCAAGCCAAATAAGGAACCATTATATTTTTGCAAAAAATATCCGAAGTCTTCGCCAAATTTTAATGGTTCTTCAATATATTCAAAATTTAATCCTGTTTCTTTTGCAGAATTTTCAATTATTTCAACACAATGATTATTATTTACTGTTGCAGGAAATTCTTCATGCCACGAAATTTCACAACTAAGGCTTTCAGCTTTTGCAATTTCTTTAATTGATTCGGCTGCAAGAAAACTTAATTCATCTAAATTTTTGTCGTTAAATGCTCTAAAGGTTGCACCTAATTCCAGCTCAGATGGATTTATTCCAAATTTCTTTTCGCCCATATGTGCGTAGATAATTGTTACCATGCAAAAGAAATCAAAGTCATCACAAAATTGCTCAAGCTCTAAAATTATGAGAGCTAAAGCATAATCAGGACTTATTCCATTTTCCGGTTCGGATGCATGAGATGATTTGCCTTTAAGCTTTACTTTCATGCCTTTTGATGCTGATGCAAATTCGTTTTCTTTTAAAATTATTTTATGTTTTTCAAAACCCGGAAGATTGTGTAAAGCAAAAATATAGTCAGGCTCAATTTCTTTAAACTTTGGGTCATCAATAACTGCTTTTGCACCTGCTCCATTTTCTTCTGCAGCTTGAAACAATAAAACCACTCTTCCTTTTGCAATTTTATTTTCTGAGAGATATTGGGCAACTCCTGACATAATTGCCATGTGTCCGTCATGTCCGCAGGAATGTGAAATTCCTTTATTGACAGATTTATAAGAAACTTCATTTTGCTCATCCACTTGAATGCCATCAAGCTCACAACGGAGCATAATAGTTTTTCCCTTTGACAGTCCTTCAAAGATAAAAGCTATTCCATGTCCACCTATATTCACAATGATTTTATCAGGATTAAAAGCTGAAACAAAATCTTTAACATTTTGTGCAGTTTCAATTTCAATTCCTGATAATTCGGGATGTTTGTGAAGTTCTTTTCTGAATTCAATTAGATACCCGTCCAAAATAGTGTGTCTGTAACCAAAAAAGTTTCCAACAATTT
>CAYLPA010000006.1:0-38232 GCA_964385385.1 uncultured Saprospiraceae bacterium
GCCAAATAAATAATAGTTCCGCATTTTTATAATTTTATCTTCGCATTTTGTCTAACTTTGTTTTGATTTAAATTTTTATAAAAAATTCACACAAGATGAATGAAAACCTTGATGCAAGTGGCGAACAACTAAATAATGTTGAAAAAGAATTTGAAAAAGCTTTACGTCCTCATGATTTTGGAGGTTTTTTTGGTCAACACAAAGTTGTGGATAATCTCAAGATTTTTGTTGAAGCAGCAAAACAAAGAGACGAAGCTCTCGACCATGTTCTTCTTCATGGACCTCCCGGATTAGGAAAAACCACTTTATCTTATATCATTGCAAATGAATTAGGTGTAAATATTAAGGTTTCATCAGGACCTGTTCTTGAAAAACCCGGTGATTTAGCCGGCTTACTAACAAATCTTGAAGAAAATGACGTTCTGTTTATCGATGAAATTCATAGGTTGAGTTCGGTCATCGAAGAATATTTATATTCTGCTATGGAAGATTTCAAAATTGATATAATGATTGAATCAGGACCTAATGCAAGAAGTGTACAGATAAATCTTAATCCCTTTACTTTAATTGGAGCTACTACACGTTCAGGTTTGTTAACAGCTCCCCTACGTTCAAGATTTGGAATAAATTCGCGCTTATCATATTATGACTCTAACATTCTGTCACAAATTATTGAACGTTCGGCTGAAATTCTCAAAGTTCCAATCACAAAAGAAGCTGCTATAGAAATCTCGAGACGAAGTCGTGGAACTCCTCGAATAACAAATTTGCTTTTAAGAAGAGTTCGTGACTTTGCACAGATAAAAGGCGATGGTAATATTGACATGAAAATTGTTGACATTGCCCTTAATGCTCTCAACGTTGATAAATATGGACTCGACGAAATGGATAATAAAATTCTTTCAACAATAATTGAAAAATTCAAAGGAGGTCCTGTTGGACTTACAACAATTGCTACGGCTGTTGCAGAAGATGCAGGAACAATCGAAGAAGTTTATGAACCATTTCTTATTCAGGAAGGTTATCTTATGCGAACTCCTCGCGGTAGAGAAGCTACAGAATTAGCTTATAAACACCTCGGCAAGATTAAATTCTTTAAACAAAAACGCTTGTTTGAATAATGAATCTCTCAATAGATTTAAAAGAAAAATACACCAGACTAATTAAAACAAAAGCAAAACAATTAGGCTTTTCGTTTTGTGGTATTTCCAAATCTGAATTTCTCGAAGAAGAAGCTCCAAGATTAGATTCTTACTTGAAGAAGAAATTCCATGGAAATATGAAATACTTAGAAAACAATGCTGAAAAAAGCCTTGACCCACAAAAATTGGTTGAAGGTTCAAAATCGGTTATTTCATTAATGACAAATTATTTCCCTAAAGAAAAAATTCCTGAAGAAAATAATTACATCATCAGCAAATATATTTATGGTAAAGACTATCATATTGTCATAAAAAACAAATTATCCGAATTATCAGAATTTATTTGTAAAAATATAGGGCAGGTAAATTTGAGAACTTTTGTTGATTCTGCCCCTGTTCTTGAAAAAGCATGGGCAGCAAAAAGTGGGCTTGGGTTTATCGGAAAAAACTCAATTTTAATAAATCCTAATCACGGTTCATTCTTTTTTCTAAGCGAAATAATTACTGATTTAGAATTATTTTATGATAAACCTCTTGACAATTATTTTTGTGGCAATTGCACAAAATGCATTGACGCTTGCCCCACAAAAGCAATTGTTTCGCCCAAAGTTATTAATCCCAATCTTTGCATTTCGTATCTTACAAAAGAATTTAAAGAAAATCTTCCTGATTTTTTAAAAGGAAAATTGAATAATATAATTATCGGCTGTGATATTTGTCAGGATGTTTGCCCTTTTAATAAATTATCGAAACCACATAAAGAAGTTTCGTTTTTACCAAGTTTAGAACTTTTAAAAATGAGAAAATCTGATTGGGAAAATATCACTGAAAAAGAGTTTAAAAAACTTTTTAAAAATACTGCTGTTGAAAGGATGAAATTCAAAAATTTAAAGAGAAATATTGAATTCAATTGTCTTGATTAAAATTTAAGCTTTCTAGCTAACACAGTAATTATTTTGCTTTGTTAAACTGGTAGCCAAAAGAAAACATTACCACATTATTATACTGCCCTTTATTTAACCTATAAGTACTGCCACTACCATGCTCTCTGACTTTTGTCAAAGATGTTGAAATGCTTATTTCAAATTTCAAATTATCAGTAATTAAATAACTTAAACTTATTAAACCCCCGAAATCAAATTTTTCAAATTCAGCAACACGAGATATTTCTCCACTTTCATCTTCTTCCTTAGAATTAATAAGAACAGAAAAATAAGGTCCCACATCAACACCAAATTCTCCTCTGTAAACATATTTATAAAGCAGAGGAAGTTCAATATAATTTAAACTCAATTTATAAGAGGTCGGATCACCATCATTAGGTTTTGCAAGTTTTCGGCTTCCTTTACCAATATATGATAATCCCATTTGCAAACCATGTTTTTTGTTGACAAATAGATTAACAAATCCACCTCCGTAAAATCCCGGTTTATCAAATCCTGATAAATTATCACCTGAAATTTGACTTGCACTTATGCCTGCATGTAAACCTCCGTTAAAGCCTTGAGAAAAAACTGTTACTGAAAATAATCCAAATAATAATATTAAAAATATTTTAAGTTTCATTATTTATAAATGTTGTATTTTTTACAAAACTATGAAAATATTGACTATTTAACTTTATTTATGAATAATTTTATAAGTTTGCATCTTTATAAATCAACAGGATAAATATGAAGATATTTTTAAGACATTTTTTTTTAATTGTATTTATTATTTATTCATTCTTAAGCTTTTCGCAAAATGATTTTAATGATTCAATCCCGAAATTTACTCCCCATAAAATTAATTCTTTAATCCATTTGGACAGTTTAAGAAATTTGTGGTTTGTTCAAAATTCTTTAAAAAATCAAAAAACAGAAACAACAGATTTTTTTATTGAATTTTCTGATGAAGAATATCAACAACGATTTCGGGAAATTGAAAAAACAATTCCGTTGAGCTACAACAAAAAGGTAGAATATTTTATTGAAATATATTTAAAAGAAAAACAAGAAGAATTGGATATAATGATTGGAATGTTCGATTATTATGAACCAATATTTGAAAACATCTTAAAAGAAAAAAATCTTCCCGAAGAACTAAAATATTTTCCTTTAATAAAATCAGCATTAAATCCTGCAGCAGTTTCTAAATCCGGAGCATCTGGAATGTGGCAATTTACATATCCTACAGCAAAATATTATGGTTTACATATTGATTCCTATATCGACGAACGGCGAGATTATTTAAAATCTTCCTATGCAGCAGCAGATGTTTTAAAAAACCTTTATGAGATTTATAACGATTGGATTTTAACTTTAGCAGCATACAATTGTGGTCCGGGAAATATAAATAAAGCTATAAGACGCTCTAACGGAAAAACCGATTTCTGGAAAATTTATAACTATTTACCTGCAGAAACAAGAGATTTTGTCCCTGCATTTTTCGCTATAAATTACGTGATGCATTATTATCCCGAATACAAAATAAAACCTGCAAAAATAAATTTACTTTCAAAAGCAGATACAGTTGAAATTACCCAAAAACTCCATTTGAAACAACTTGCCGAAGTACTACAATTGCCTGTTCAGCAAATCAGAGAAATGAATCCTATTTTCAAACTTGATGTTATCCCCGAAAACGGTAGAAAACATTTTCTTGCTTTACCGCTTTCCTACGGACAAAAATTTATTGAGCTTCAAGATTCTATTTATTCCTATAAAGACTCTTTGTTTTTCAATATTTCAAAGCCAATAATTGTCAAAACCTATACAAAACAAAAATCTTATTATAAGCCCAAAAAACCATCCGAAAATTCTGCTGAAATTTATTACACAATAAAATCGGGAGACAATCTCGGATATATTTCAAGCTGGTATAATGTATCAGTTAATGACTTAACATATTGGAACGGATTGTATAGTAATTTTATTAAAGCTGGTCAGAAACTCATTATTTATGTACCAAAAAGCAAAGTAGATTATTATAAAAAAATTAATTCATTAAGTTTTGTGAAAAAGCAAAAACTCGTTGGCAAAACCATTTCTCAGCCTTCAAAACCCAAAAACAAAACGAAACAAAATTCAACTTCCGGTAGTGGATGGATATATTACACAATAAAATCGGGCGATTCACCATATTCAATAGCCAAAAAATATAATGGTGTTAGCGAAGATGACATTATGAAATTAAATAATATTTCAAACCCCAGAAGTCTTAAAGTCGGACAAAAGTTGAAAATAAAAAGGAAATAATTTTTATGACTTTTTTTAGAATGTTCAAACAAATAACAACATAAAAAATCTCTAATGAAACCCGTAAAAGTTTTATATTTTGTGATTGCTGTTATGATTTTTCTCTCAATCATAATGTTTGCTTTTCCGAAGAACGGTATAAAAATCAACAATGATTTCACGCTTCATTTTCCCACTTTCGAGGAAATGTTCATGCCCAGCAAAATAGAATATGCTGATATTTCGAAAATCTTAGAAAACCAGATAAATATAGATTCTATTTCTGAAATTATTGGAATAGGCGACTCAATAACAAATGACACAATTAAGGCTGATGCCCAAGCTCTGATAAAATCTATTAACAGATTGGAATTCCCCGATGGTGATAAATCAAATTTCTATTCTTTTTGCAAAAAATTATTAAAGCTAAAAAACAGCGGAAAACTAATCAGAATAATGCATTATGGAGATTCGCAAATCGAAGGCGACAGGATAACTTCTTTTCTAAGATATAAATTACAAAACAAATTCGGTGGCTCAGGTGTTGGGCTGATGCCGGCAATTCAGCCCTATGATTTTAGTTTTTCAATTAATCAAACAAATTCCGAAAATTGGGACAGATATACTATCTACGGCAGAATTGACACAAACGTTAAACATAAACGTTACGGAGCTCTTGCAGCTTTCTCAAGATTTGCTCCCATTCAAAATGATTCTGTTTTAAATGATGAAATTATTTATGAAAGCTGGATAAATTTCCAAAAATCAAGAATCTCATATTCTAACACCAAGAAATTTAAACAATGCAGAATATTTTACGGCTATAATAAAAAACCTGTTTTAGCAGAAATTTACAAAGGCGAAAATCTTTTAAAATCCCAAAATTTAATTGCCAACGAAAATTTTAATGTTTTTTCTTATACTTTTCCTGAATACTCCGAAGAAGTTTCAATAAAATTTAAAGGGAAAGACAGCCCCAACATTTATGGAGTTGCTCTCGACGACACAAAAGGAATTGCTGTTGACAACATTGCTTTACGCGGTTGTGCAGGAACAATTTTTAATAAAATGGACAGACCTCTGCTAAAACAAATGTATGATAATTTGAATGTTGATTTATTGATTCTTCAATTCGGCGGAAATGTTATGCCTTATATTGACGACGAAAAAGAATCCGAAAGTTATGGCAGGTGGTTTTATAGCCAGTTAGCAACCTTAAAAAGACTCCGCCCGGGTGTTTCGATAATTGTTATCGGTCCTTCGGATATGTCAATAAAAGTAAAAGATAAATTTGTTACTTATGAGCTTCTTGAAAGCGTTAGAGATGCTTTGAAAAATGCAACCTTTAAAGCCGGTTGTGCTTATTGGGATATGTATGAAGCTATGGGTGGAAAAAATTCTATGCCAAGTTGGGTGAATGCAAAGCCCGCTTTAGCTGCAAAAGATTATACACATTTTTCAACTCAAGGTTCTAAAGTTGTCGCTAATATGTTTTATAATGCTTTTATTCTTGAATATCAGGAGTATTTGAATAAGAAAAAATAGGCTAAGGCTGAGGAGAAGGCTGAGGTTTGGATGAAAATAAACTTATTGAAAAATGATTTAAAACATTGCTTTGTGTTCCTCTTTCAAAAATATAGATTTGTGCAGAAAAGAATAAAAATATCAAATGTATTTTGGCTAATAATAATTAGCTTAATAATCTCTATTCATGCATCCGCACAGTCTAAATCCTATCCTTATGATATTGTTAAATACGATTTTATTGACTACGAAAAAAATAAATTACTTTTCTTTAGTGATAGCTCAAATTTTGAATCATTCTATCAATCATTGGATGAAGTGATTTTTCAAGGAGAAGGAAAAATAAATATTCTTCATATTGGCGGTTCTCACATTCAGGCTGATGTTTTTTCAGGAAGAATTCGTAAACGTTTTCAAACCTTTTCTCCCGGTATAAAAGGTGCTCGTGGTTTTGTTTTTCCTTACAGAGTTGCCAAAACAAATACTCCTCTAAATTATTGGGTTGACTATACGGGCGAATGGGAAGCATGCCGAAATGTTGAAAGAAATAAAAATTGTGTTTTAGGTTTGTCGGGAATATCAGTAACTACTCGCGACAGCATTTCAACAATTAAATTATATAAAAGAAAAAATATCAAATATCTGTTTTATGATTTCAATAAAATAAAGGTGCTTTATGATATCTGCGATTCGTCTTTTAAACTTGAAATAAACAATCCCAACATAGTTACAAAAACCGAAACTCATCAAAATGAAGGCTACACAATTTATTTTTTCAATAAACACATTGACACTTTGGAACTTAAAATCATTAAAACCGACACACTGCAAACTCATTTCACTTTATACGGAATAATCCTTGAAAATGATGACCCGGGAATAATATATAATTCAATAGGAATCAACGGAGCAAGTGTGCCTTCGTTTTTAAGATGCTCACTTTTACAGCAACATTTAAAAGTTTTAAATCCTGACCTCGTAATACTTTCACTTGGAATTAACGATGCTTATGGCAGAAAATTTAGTCCCAATAATTTCATATTAAATTATGATTCGCTTATCAATAGAATTAGAGAAGCAAAACCAGATGTGCCAATAATTTTAACAACAAACAACGACAGCTATCTCTACCGAAGACATGTTAACCGAAATGGTGAAAAGGTCAGAAAAGCAATGTATCATCTGGCAAAAAAACATAATGCAGCAGTTTGGGATTTATACACAGTTATGGGTGGATTAAATTCAATTGTCATTTGGCAAAGACTGGAACTTGCGAAAAGAGATAAAATACATTTCACAAGAGAAGGATATAATATTCTCGGAGATTTATTTTTTAATGCAATGCTAAGAGCATACGATGTTCATTTATCTAGAAGTCCGAAGTTGGAAGTCCGAAGTCGGAAGTAATTTCTTCGGTCATTGAGCTGCCTGCCCTGAGCTTGTCGAAGGGAAGTCGAAATGACGAATAACGAGAAACGAGAAACGAGAAACGAGCAATAAATGGAAATACTCAAGAACATATTTTTATATTCACGGCAACACCCGCTGATATTTACCCAGTTCTATTTTTGGGCTTTCTTTGCTATTGTTCTTTTTGGCTATACTTATTTTTCTAAAAAAAGAGTTTCCCGAAGTACATATTTATTACTTGCCAGCTTATTCTTCTATTATAAATCAAGTGGATTTTTCTTCTTCATTCTTATTTTTTCAACCGTAACAGATTATTTTATTGGCAAATGGATTTATCGTTCAAAGTCTGATGTAAAAGGTAAATTGCTTGTAGCTTTGAGTGTTACAATTAATCTCGGATTATTGGTTTATTTTAAATACGCATATTTTTTCACTGACACCTTAAACCAACTCATTGACTCCGACCTGAACGTCATAAATTATCTTGCTCTCTGGGCAAACGAATCAACGGGTACTCATTTTGAAGTTTCACAGATTTTGCTTCCGGTTGGAATTTCGTTTTTTACATTCCAAACAATCAGTTACTCTATTGACGTTTACAGAAAAAAACTAAAACCTGTCAATAATATCCTTGATTTTGGGTTCTATGTTTCCTTTTTTCCTCAATTAGTAGCAGGTCCAATTGTTCGTGCAGCAGATTTTATTCCACAGATTTATAAGAAATTCCAGCTTTCTAAATATGAATTTGGACTCGCTGTTTTTTGGATACTCAGAGGTTTGATAAAAAAAATATTTATTGGCGACTACATATCTGTGAATTTTGTTGACCGTGTTTTTTCAAATCCTATAACTTATACAGGTTTTGAAAATCTTATGGCATTGATTGGATATTCCCTTCAGGTTTATGTTGACTTTTCGGGATATACTGACATTGCAATAGGAGTAGCTCTTTTGATGGGATTCCGCTTGCCCAAGAATTTCAACTCACCCTATAAAGCTAAAAACGTGGGAGAGTTCTGGAAACGCTGGCATATTTCCCTTTCGTCATGGCTAAAAGATTATCTTTATATTCCTATGGGAGGAAATCGGCAGGGAACTGTTTTTTCTTATATCGCTTTAACTTTTGTTCTGTTTTTTATAATTTCTTTATCAGGATTGTTTTGGTTAACTTTTGTTTTTGCCGGTGCAATATTGATTTTATATATCCTTGCCCGAATTTTTCCAAATGTTAAAAAATATATAAACACCAACATCAACATAATGATAACAATGTTGATAGGAGGTCTTTGGCATGGAGCAAGCTGGCAGTTTGTTATCTGGGGCGGATTGAATGGAGTTGGAATTGTG
Organism: uncultured Saprospiraceae bacterium; assembly: GCA_964385385.1. Lineage (GTDB taxonomy): Bacteria > Bacteroidota > Bacteroidia > Bacteroidales > CAYLPA01 > CAYLPA01. Next base: position 8,639 of record CAYLPA010000006.1, read on the forward strand.
GTTTATAAATTCTGGCGAAAAATCAGCCCATGGGAAAATAAAACCAGCAGAATTTCAACAATCTGGAAAATTGCCATAACTTTTAGTTTTATAACTTTTACAAGAATTTTCTTCCGTTCCGAATCCATGGAAATTGCCAACGCATTAATGCACCAAATAAGATATAGTTTTGATTTTGCCCTTATCCCCGAAATTATCGTTTCTTACAAATATGTCTTTGGTATGATGCTGTTTGGATTTGTTACTCATTGGCTATCTTATGACTTTAAACAAAAATGGAAAAACAGATTTATAAATTCTCCTATGTGGGTAAAAGTAATTATCTCTGCTATTATTGTTTTTGTAATTTATCAATCTATCTCTTCTGAAATGCAGCCGTTTATTTATTTTCAGTTTTAAATAGAGAAAGTTGAAAAGAAGTTTTAATTGACCAGTTTTTTAAAAGCAAGAGCGAAAACATCAAACATAAAACATAATTTTCTATCTTTACTGCCATAATAAGTAAAAAAGTGTTTCAATATATTTCATTTTTTCTTGGTGTAATAATCTTCTTTGTTTTTGTTTATGTTGCAATAGTTTCATTCACAGAAAAACAGAAAAGAGCTGCTTATGTTTCTTTGTTATTCAGTTTGATTCTTTCAGTTCCATTTATAATTTCCGCTTTTATTAATATTGAGATTTTATCAATTTCGTTAATAGCAATCACAATTATAATATTATTACTTCTCATTATTCCAGTCGGAAAAAAGAAATTTCAGGATAGAGGTAAACCTAATTCAAAGATTGATGAAAGAAATATAGTTTTTTCCAGAAGATTGCTGAAAAAAGGAACCGAAAGGTTTGAAAATTACTATAAAGAAAATCCAGCTTACAGTAAACCTGACGAAGAATTCAGAAGTAAACCCGGATTAATGTCTAAAGGTTCAACAAGTTTTAACAATGTTATTTTCAAGTCAGCAGAAACATGTTTTGATTTTGTAAGGTTGCTTCACAAAGGAACTGATGGAAAAATTTCTCCTGAAAAAGATATTGTTGATGCAGAAAAAATCACTAATTATATCAAGAACTGGGCAAAGCAATTAGGGGCAATTAGTGTTGGAGTTACTGAATTAAAGAAACATCATTTTTACGGTCATCATGGAAGAGAACATAACTATGGTGAAAAAGTTGACAACAAACATAAATTCGCAATTGCTTTTACAGTAGAAATGGATAAAGACATGATGGCAACAGCTCCAACAGCACCAACAGTTTTAGAATCTGCCCATCAATATGTAAATGCCGGAATAATCGCTGTAACAATTTCATCTTTTATCCGAAAACTTGGTTATCCGGCAAAAGCTCATATAGACGAAAGCTATGATGTGCTTTGTCCACCTATTGCCGAAGATGCCGGACTTGGAACAATAGGCAGAATGGGTTTGCTTATAACTCCAGAATTAGGTCCAAGAGTTCGACTGTCGGTTGTTACAACTGATTTACCAATTATTATTGATAAAAAGAAAAAAGATAATTCAGTTATTGAATTTTGCAAGAAATGTAAAAAATGTGCTGAAGTTTGTCCAACAGACGCTATTCCTTTTGATGAGCAAAAAAATCATAATGGAGTAAAAAAATGGCAAATCGATCAGGATGCTTGTTTTAAATTTTGGTGCATCAATGGAACAGACTGCGGTAGATGTGTTTCGGTCTGCCCCTACTCACATCCAAACAACACATTTCATAACTTCATTAGATGGGGAATTAAAAATTCATCAATATTCCGAAGCTTTGCTTTGATAATGGATGATTTGTTTTATGGTAAAAATCCGGCTCCTGCAAAGATTTCTGAGTGGATGAAAGTAAGCGAATAAAAAAATTAAACAAATTAAACTTAAAGAATTTATTATATTTATCCTTTTATGAAAAACATATTAATTACCATATTCACCCTTTTCACTTTAACAGCTTTCGCTGCAAACGTTGATACAGTCTATGTTTTTAGCAATTCTATGCAAAAGGAAATTCCGGTAATTATTGTTTTTCCCGAGAGTTATTTTTCAGACACATCATCATTTCCATCAATTTATTTATTGCATGGCTACGGTGGAGATTATGGCTCATGGACAAGAAACGATTCAAATTTACTGGAGCTTTGCGACCAATATAATTTTGTTTTCATTTGTCCTGACGGGAACAAAAACAAATGGTATATCGACAATAAAAAAGACTCTTCATTTTATTGCACTTTTATTGGCATTGAATTAATTGAATGGCAAAACAAAAATTTAAGAACAATCAAATCGGCAAATGGAAGAGCAATTTGCGGAATAAGCATGGGAGGATTTGGAGCTTTTAATATTGCACTAAACAATCCTGAGAAATTCGGTGCTGTCAGTAGCATCAGCGGAGTAATGAATCTGAAAGCATCAAAAATAAAACATAAAATTGCTATAAGATTCGGTACTGGAGAAAAAGATATTGAAACACTTGAAAAACTTTCAATTCTAAACAGAATAGAAGATTTTAACAAATCAGGTTCAGAGTTTATTTTCGACTGTGGCAAAGATGACCACTTAAATTTTGCAAACATGAGACTTCACAAAAAGTTATCGGAGAATAAAGTTTCTCATACTTATTTATCCCGACCCGGGAAGCATTGCTGGAAATATTTTTCTGATTCTTTTGAATATCAACTCGTGTTTTTTAATCAGTTTTTTGGGAAATAAAAGTTTCATGTATAGATGAAACTTTTTCCATATTTTTGCGTTTCTTCATGTATAAATGAAACTTTTATTTATATCTTTGTGAAAAATTTCAATTAAAAAATGAAAAAAATTAAGAAACAATACATATCACGCGATAAATATTCAGACAAAATCCGTCCTTTTATTAAAAAAGAAATAATAAAGGTTTTAACCGGTCAACGAAGAGTTGGGAAAAGCTATTTGCTTTATCAAATTATTGATTTAATAAATTCAATAGAACCGAAAGCAAAGATAATTTATATAAATATGGAGTTATATGATTTCTTTCATTTACGAAATGAGCATTCCTTAATAAATTATGTAAATGAACATCGAGATAATAACGAATACGTTTTTCTTCTTATTGACGAAGTTCAGGAAATTGAGAATTTTCAATACGCTTTGCGTTCATTATTAGCAGAAGGAAATACGGATATTTATTGTACGGGAAGTAATGCAAAAATGCTTTCGGGTGATTTGGCAACTTATTTAAGTGGCAGGTATATTGAAATAAAAGTATTTGGATTGACCTTTCCTGAGTTTCTTAAATTTCATAAATTAAAAAGCGAAGAAGAATCTTTTAACAAATACATGCAGTTTGGTGGCTTGCCATATCTTAAGCATTTAGAAATGAATTCTTCTGTTATTTATGAATATCTCAAAGACATTTATAGTACAATTCTACTGAAAGATGTTGTTGATAGGTATAAAATAAGAAACATTAATTTCTTAGAAAATCTTATCAGATTTCTTTCCGATAATTTGGGAAGTCTTGTTTCGGCAAAAAAAATCAGTGATTATTTGAAATCTCAAAATTTAAAAATTTCACCTCAAATTGTTTTAGATTATTTATCAATTTTGGAATCAACATATTTTTTGTATAAAGTAAGAAGGTCGGACTTGCAAGGCAAAAAAATATTTGAAATTGGAGATAAATATTATTTTGAAGATATTGGGATAAGAAACTCCATTGTTGGATATAAACCCAATGATATTAATAAATTACTTGAAAATATAGTCTATATACATTTGTTATCATCTGGTTATAAAATTACTGTTGGTCAATCTAATGGGAAAGAGATTGATTTTATTTGTGAAAAACAAGGTGAAAAAATTTATGTTCAAGTATGTTACCTTCTTTCTGATGAAAAAGTAATCAAACGTGAATTTGGAAATTTGCTAATGCTTGAAAACAACTATCCCAAATTTGTTGTTACAATGGATAAAGTAATTAGTCAAAATACTTATAAAGGAATTGAACATATTAATATAATTAACTTTTTATGCAATAAATATTAAGTAAAATCATGGAAAATTTCGACATATACAATCCAACAAAAGTCCACTTTGGCAAAGATGTTTGTAACGACTTAGGGAAAACAATTTCTAAATATGGAAAAAGAGTATTATTAGTTTATGGTAAAGGCTCAATTAAAAAGTTTGGACTTTATCAAAAAGCAATTGAACAATTAAATAGCATCGGTGCTGAGATATTTGAATATAGTGGAATAAAATCAAATCCAATAATCGAAGATGTTGATGGAGCAACTGAAGTAGGCAGGAAAAATAATATAGATGTAATTCTGGCAATTGGAGGTGGAAGTGTGATTGATTCTGCAAAGGTAATTTCTGTAGCCATTCCGGTTCAAAATCAGGCCTGGGATTTCTTCGAAGGAAAAGTCAAAGTTGAGTCAGCAATTCCAATTATTGCAGTTTTAACCCTTGCTGCAACAGGAACTGAAATGAATTGTTTTGCTGTTGTGCAAAATCATAAAACAGGGAACAAAGCTGCTTTTGGTCATCCGTTTGTTTATCCAAAGCATTCCTTTTTAGACCCGCAAAACACTTTTTCAGTTCCAAGAAATTACACAGCTTTTGGAATTACGGATTTAATAGCTCATTCTCTTGAAGCATATTTTGATAAAGGTGAAGCAAGTTTGTGCGACAAATTTGTTTATTCCATAATTAAAGAAGCAATTGAATTTGGTCCTGCTTTATTAAATAATTTAAAAGACTATGAACTTAGAGCAAAAATAATGTTTGCTGCAACTATGGCGCTGAACGGAACTACTGCTTATGGAAGAAATGCCTCCGGCGATTGGGGTGTTCATTCTATTGGTCATATTTTGTCTTTACTTTATGATATCCCGCATGGAGCAACATTATCAATAGCTTTTCCTGCCTGGCTAAAACTTATGAAAACAAGAACACCTGAAAGAATAATTGAAATTGGGAAAGAACTTTTCGGGGCAAAAGATGTTGATGAAACTATCTCCGGTTTCGAGAAATTCTTTGTAAAAATTGAATGTCCTATTCGATTGACTGAAATTAATTTAAATGAAAATCATAAAAAAGAAATCTTTGATTCTATGGTTCACAATAAAGCTAATGGAAACAACTATAAATTAGATACCGAAGATTATAAAAAATTAATTGAATTTATGTTTGGAAATTAGGATTTAGAATTTATAAAATAAAGAATTATGAATTTAAACGAAATAATCGATTACAAATTAATCAGCGGTGAGCACGCAAACATTTCAGTTTATGAACTTTTAATGGTAATTATAGTTCTTTTTGTTTCGATTTTTATTATAAGAATTATTAAGCGAGTATTCAAAAGGCTTGTAAAAAAGAAAACAATAGACAAAGGAAGCGCAAATTCAATTTATCAAATAATCAGATATATTATTTGGATTGCATCTATTGGATTAATTTTGGAAATAATCGGTGTAAATGTAACTTTATTTATTGCAGGTTCTGCTGCTCTTCTTGTTGGAATTGGTCTTGGGATTCAACAAATTTTTAATGATTTTGCTTCGGGTTTAATTCTGCTTTTTGAACGAAATTTAAAAACCAACGATATTGTTCAGCTTGAAGATGGTATAATTGGCAAGGTCCTGAATATAGGACTTAGAACAACAAAAATTATTACTCGTGATAATATTATTATGATAATTCCAAATTCAAAATTTACAAGTAATAATGTTATTAACTGGAGTCACATGGAATTAGAAACACGTTTCAATATTGTGATTAATGTTGCATACGGTTCGGATGTTCCATTAGTTAAAAAGGTACTTTTAGAATATGCGACAAATCATACAGAAATACTTAATGAACCTGAACCTTTTTTAAGATTTACAGACTTTGGAAATTCATCATTAGATTTTCAACTATTTTTCTGGACTAATCTGTCTTCCGATAGCGAAAATATTAAAAGCGATTTGCGTTTTGCTATTGATGATGAATTCAGAAAAAAAGGAATTCAGATTCCATTTCCTCAAACTGACGTTCATATTAAGAAATAAGTACTTGGAGTTTGGAGTGCCTAAAGTACTTGGAGTTTGGGGATATTAAACATAAAAAAAAGCCTTCAGAAAATTTCCAAAGGCTTCAATAAATATTATAATTTCTATTCTTCTTCTTGTCCTTCAGCGTATGTTTTAAGTAATTTACCCTGAATATCTGATGGCACTTGTCCATATTCTGCAAACTTCACAGAAAAAGTAGCTCTTCCACTTGAAATAGAACTCAAAGCAGTCGAATATTTATTCATTTCTGCTAAAGGAACTCTTGCTTTAATTTTCTGATAATTTCCTTCGCTATCCATTCCCATAATTAATGCTCTTCTGCCTTGAAGGTCAGTCATAACACTTCCCATCATTTCTTCAGGAACAATAACTTCAACATCATAAATTGGCTCAAGAATTTTTGGTCCGGCTTCTTTAAAAGCCATACTGAAAGCATTTCTTCCTGCGAGTTTAAATGAGATTTCATTTGAATCAACAGAGTGCATTTTGCCATCATAAACAGCCACTCTGATATCTCTTGCATAAGAACCTGTCAATGGACCTTCTTCCATTTTTTCCATAATACCTTTAAGAATTGCAGGCAAATATCTCGTTTCTATAGCACCACCAACAATACAATTATGAAAAATTAACTTCCCGCCCCAATCAAGATTAACTTCTTCTGTTCCTCTGAAATTAAGAACAACTTCTGAGTCACCTTTAACAACATTTAAAGGGATTACAGATGTTTTTCTCATAGTTTGTTTTAATTTGATTCTTTTGTTTTCAGGAACTCCTTCTTTATAAGGTTCGATTATCATAAAAACTTCACCAAACTGACCTGCTCCACCTGATTGTTTTTTATGTTGATAGCATGCTTGCGATGATTTTGTAATTGTTTCCCTATATGGAATTTTAGGAGTGATGAATTCAACTTCAATTTTTTCTAATTTTTCAAGTTGCCATCTAACAATATTCAAATGTAATTCGCCTTGTCCTTCAACAATCATTTGTTTTAATTCCTTTGAATATCCAACAAGAATAGTTGGATTAACCTTGTGCATCTCAAATAATAAAGCAGCTAATTTTTCTTCTTCATTTGAATTTTTAGCTTTCATCGCCGTACTAAATTTTGGTTCAGGAAAAACTATTGGATTAACAATATTGTCTGAATCTTTTTGTGAACTAAGAGTTTCGTTTACGTTAGTATTTTTAAGTTTTATTGTTGCTCCAATATCGCCGGCAAGAATTTTTGAAACTTTCTCACGTTTTTTCCCTGCCGAAATTAATAATTGCGAAATTCTTTCTTTATTATTTTTACTAATATTTATCAAGTCCATTCCTTCGCTCACTTCTCCTGAAATTACTTTGAAATATGTAATTTCACCTAAATGAGATTCGATAGATGTTTTGAAAACGAATAAAATTGTAGGGTCAGTACTTTCCCCAGATAATTCCTTGCCTTTAATAGTTGTATAAGCTGGCAATTCTTTTGAAAACGGAACAGATTCGGTGATAAAATCTAAAATTTTGTCAACACCCATATTTAATTTTGCCGATGAGCAAAAAACAGGAAATATTTCTCTTTTTATTAATCCTAATTTTATTCCTTTTGCCAATTGTTCTTCATTAAGAGTTCCTTTATCAAAGAATATTTCCATCAATGCTTCTTCGGTTTCAGCAGCAGTTTCAATCAATTGCTCTCTTAATTCTTCAGCTTTCGCTTTTTTGGAATCAGGAATATCAAGAATTTCAGGTTTTCCACCACCATCAGGATATTTAAACATCTTCATTGATAACAAATCAATGATAGAATTAAATCCTAATCCTGTAGTTAATGGATACTGAGCAAGAATAACTTTAGAACCAAATTGTGTTTTTAGTTGTCTGACATTTTCCTCAAAATTTGCTTTTTCGTGTTCCAACTGATTAATAACAAAAGCCACAGGAACGTGTTCTTTTGTTGTATTTCTCCATGTAATTTCGGTGCCAACTTCAACACCATTTTGTGCATTAACAACCATGATGGCAGTATCAACAACTTTTAAAGCCGAAATAACTTCTCCAATAAAATCATCAAAACCGGGAGTATCAATAATATTTATTTTCTTATCATTGTGTTCTGTAAACATAACTGTTGATGAAACAGAATTTTGTCGTTCTAATTCAATTTCGCTATAGTCTGAAACAGTATTTTTATCTTCTATTGTTCCTCTTCGTTTAATAACTCCGCCTTCAAACAACATTGCTTCTGCAAGTATAGTTTTTCCTGCCTTTGCACCTCCTATGAGAGCAATATTTTTAACTTCATTTGATTGATAAACCTTCATCTTATTTTTTATTATTTATTAAAGTCATTTTTGGGTCGGTAAAATTATGAAAATTTCTGAATAATCAGAGAAAAAAGTTTTGATTGATGATTATTAAGTGTTAATGTGAATTAAAGATTATTATTCTAAAAATGGTTAAATTGTTATATTGTTAAATTGTAATTTCTAACTTAGTTAGTTTTCACAAGCTTAATTAACTGATTTAATTCTTGTGGTATTTTCAATATAAAATACTAATCGTTTAAAAAACAATTTAACAATATAACAATTTAACAATAAAAATTATCATCCTTTGATAAAATAAATTTACTACTGAAACACAAATTTCAATGCCATTATTAACTCATCACCTTGCTTATCAATAAATGAATTTCTTTCCATCTCTCATCATCCATTTTTGAACCAATAACTTCAATAACTTTTCCTGAAAGAATAGCACCGATTTCTCCGCATTTATCAAGGGATAATTCTTTTGTTAATCCGAATAAAAAGCCTGAAGCATATAAATCACCTGCCCCAGTTGTATCAACACAATTTGCATCAATAATACCAATTTTGTGAATTTGGTTTTCTTTTTTTATCAGAGAGCCTTTTTCACCAATTTTCACAATTGCTATTTCGCATTTTTTAGCAATTTCGTTCAAAGCATCTTCGGGTTCTTTGCCGGTAAAAGCATGGGCTTCTTCTTCATTTGCAAAAATTATGTCAACATAATCATTTATAATAGTTTTAAGAAAATCAAGATTATCTTCAACAACATTGAAACTTGCTAGGTCAAGTGATACTTTCAAATTTTGTTCTTTTGCTAGTCTTACAGCTTTTTCAATTAGTTTCTGGTTCTGAACTAAATATCCTTCGATATGAAAATAATCAAATCCATGGAAGGTTTCTGGAACAATGTCATCAGCCGAAAGTTCAATAGCAGCACCAAGGTAAGTAGCAAATGTTCTTTCAGAATCGGGACTAACCAAAGCAATGGCAAGACCTGTTTCAGCCTTGCCTGTTAACAATTTGGGCTGTATATTATTTTGGCTCATGTCGTTGAAAAAAAATCTGCCGAATTCATCATCACCTACCTTTCCTATAAAACCTGCTTCCACACCCAAATTTGCTAAACCATGAATTGTGTTTGCTGCCGAGCCTCCCGATGATTGAGATTTTTCCAATTCTTTGGTACCATCCAAAACTATGTTACTATTTTTTTTGTCAACCAACTGCATACTTCCTTTTGGAAGCGAAAAATTATCTAACAATGCATCATCATTGAGTTTCTTCATTATATCAACCAATGCATTTCCAAGACCTAATACTTTTGCCATAATAATATTTTTTTTATTTGTATCTATTAAAAATCAGAATTTGGTAAATGATTTTAAGAAGGCGTCAAGAACAAGGCTTGCGTTGTATTTAAAATCAGGAGTTTAATTTCTTAAATAAAGGTTTTAAATACGAGTATAACGAAGTTCTTGGCGTTTTCTTAGAACCATTATTTTACTAAAAAAGCCACAGTAAAAAGTGGCTTAGTTTTGCTCCCCCTCTTGGACTCGAACCAAGGACCCTCTGATTAACAGTCAGATGCTCTAACCAGCTGAGCTAAGGAGGAATTTATTTAAATAACGGGGCAAAATTAATTTATTTTTTTTAATAAACAATGAATTTAAAAAAAAATTAAAATCTGATAAACCATCCAGAGTTTGAAACTTTGGAAGGTTTAGTTCAACTAATATTTCATAACTCTCTCTCTCTTTAATAATTCATTGCTTTTATCAAAAATATTAATCACATAAACTCCATTTGACAAATGTGAAATATCAATTTTATTTTTGTTAAATCCTTTATAAACAATCTCACCAAGCATATTTGAAATTTCAACAATGCCTATCTTGGTTTGACTATCGATATATAAAAGATTATGAGTAGGATTTGGATAAATAAAAATATCTTCTTCATTACTAATGTCAATAATTCCTGAAGGAGAAACTGTAATATAAGAACCTTTTATTTCACTATCGCTACCAAAAGCATTAGTTGCTACTAATTTCACAGCAAATGACCCGGGATTATTATAAATAATATTTGTTGGATTTTGCATATTTGAACTAGCAAGACTTGCTCCATAAAAAGACCAAGCCCAACTTGTTGGAGAATTTGTTGAATTATCAATAAAATCAACTGACATTGGAACTACTCCAGATGTTTGAGAAGCAACAAAATCAGCAACAGGTTTAAGTCCTCCGGCATCCTGAGTAATAGTAAAACTTTGTCCCTGAACATCAATAATGCAAGTTCGTGTACTGCTTGTAGAATTAGGGTCAACAGAAAAATTCACCGCTCCGGTGCCACTTCCGCTACTTCCTGATGTAATAGAAACCCAAGTACAACTTTCGGTGGCTGTCCAGTTGCATCCGCTTAGTGTTTGAACATTAAAATAACTGTTACCGCCAGCAAAAGTAAAATTCTGACTTATTGGTGACAATGTATATGTGCAAGGAGCTCCACTTTGAATTACAGTATAGGTTTGACCTTCAACAGTTATTACACAAGTTCTCTGTGAAGTTGATGTGTTTGCAGTTACCGAAAATGAAATACTTCCGTTTCCTGTACCACTATTTGAAGAAGTAATAGATAGCCAACTGCAACTTTCGTTTGCTGTCCAGCTACATCCTGTTGAAGTTTGAATTGTAAAACTTCCTGTTCCACCGGTATGTGTGAAATTTTGTCCGGTTCCTGATAAAACAAAATTGCAATTACCACTTTGAGTTATCGTATAAGATTGCCCCTGAACCGTAATAATGCAACTTCGTGGACTGGTAGAACTATTTGCTCCTACTGAATAATTTACAGTTCCATTTCCTGTTCCACTGCTTCCTGATGTTATTGTAATCCAACTACAGCTTTCGCTTGCAGTCCAGGCACATCCGGTTTGAGTTTGAACACTAAAGCTGCCCGTTCCACTTGATGCAGTGAAGTTTAAACTTGTAGGAGATAAAATATAAGAACATGAAAATGCTTGAGTAATAACATACAATTGTCCCTGAACATTAATTGTACAACTTCTTTGACTTGTAGTAGTATTAGCTGTGATTGAATAGTTAACAGTACCGTTCCCAGTTCCGTTACTACCTGATGTGATTGTAACCCAACTGCAACTTTCAGTAGCTGCCCAGGCACATCCTGTTTGAGTTGTAACATTAAATGAACCCGTACCAGCAGATGAAGTGAAACTTTGGCTGTTGGATGATAATGAATAAGTACAAGAAGATGCACCACTTTGATTTACAATATGAGTTTGTCCACCTACGGAAATATTACAAGTTCTAAGGCTGGTTGTTAAGTTTGTGTCAACAGTATAGTTCACAACACCACTTCCAGAACCATAATTTATTGCAGTTGCCAAATCATATCCAAATATTTTCACATTTTGAATAACTCCACCAAGAGTAACAGTATTTGAAACAATATTAGGTTGAATCCATAATCCTGCACCAAGCTCAGCTGAAGTACAAATATCAGTACTACAATCATGTGTTAAACCGGTTGGTAAACCTGAGTACGCATTAATTTGAGTCAAAGTAGTATTTACTCCGGTAGCTGCACTGATTGCCCAGATATACGGACCACCTGCACTTACTGTATCATATGCAGTTCCATAAGTTGAAGTTAATCCATGTTTAGTTGAAGATATAGTTCTTAAAACACTACCGCTCATGCTAACAAGCGATAAATCTGTAGCCCATCCACCTACCCAAAAAGCACTACTGTCAGGTTGATAACATATGTTCCTAATAGTTAATGCTGAAGGACATGTTATTGTGCTAACTAAAGATGGTGGACTTGAATTAAAATTCATTTTATAAATCAAATTAGTATTTTTTCCACCATAAAAATATGTTCCATCATAAGCTAAATCTCTTAATCCAGTAACTCCTGAAATTGTAAATTTATTAAGTAATGTTCCACTCATATTGTATCGAGCAATTGTATCTCCACTCCATTTGGCAACATAATAATAAGTTCCATCAGTTTCACAACCGGCGCTACCAGAAATATCGCCTACAATACTGTGATTTGCCTGAACCTGCCATGCCGGAGCAATTGAAACCCAACTACAACTTTCGCTTGCTGTCCAATTACATGCTGATTGAGTTGTAACATTGAATACTCCATTTCCTCCAGTTGAACTGAATAATTGACTTGAAGGAGATAAAGAATATGTGCACGGAACAGTTCCTGTTGACGTTACTGTTAGAGTATATGTGCCGGATGCTCCATTGTATCCATCTACAACAATATAATAGGTTCCTGCAGCTACTGCAGTAACATTTGCAGAAACATCTCCTGCAGCGATAGTATTATTAGCATTACAAGCAGATAAAATTAAAACATCAAGGTCATTACTTCCCATATTTGATAAAGTTGCTGTAAGGTTTCCAGTGCCTCCCGTTATTATTTTATGAACTTTTTCAGGACCAGATTCATTCCATGTTGTGCCATAGTAAGTTGACACATTGCTATTTCCTCCAATGGTTGTACCGTTATAAGGCACCCCTGATGTTAATGTTACAGCTCCAGTGCAATTCAATCCTGTACTACCACAACTCACAGTTACTGTTGATGAAAAGTATCCTGTATTATCAGTTTCGTCTGATTCAGTAACAACATTTTGGTAATCCGCAATAAGTCCAATATAATATGTCCCATTTGACAAACCTGATACTGTGCATAAATCTTTTGTAATTGACTCAATAGTTGAATCACCAGCAGTTAATATTGGTATTGCATCTGTTCCTATTAAATAATCACTAGTTGATATAGTTGCGTTTGCTGAAGCATAATATCCTAAAGAACAAGCTCCTGATGATGATGCTCCTGTATTTTTAACAACTGCGGTAACTGTAACAGTATTTCCAGCTGTAGATATATTTCCACTAACAATTTGCAAATTAGGATTTGGAGGACCAGGATAATACATTGTTGTTGTAAAATAGATAGTATTATCATTTTCATTAGATTCACTGACATTATTCAAATCATCAAATATTACTCCAACATAATATGTTCCTGCTGACAATCCACTAACATTGTCCAAATCAATGTTTCCGCTTTTATTTATGTAATAGCCATTGGCTAAACTACTTTGTGTTGCTGTTTCTACTAGGTTATCACTTGTTGAAATTGTAGTATTTGTTGATAAATACCAACCTACCCTGAAACTTCCAGCACTAGAAGTACCATCATTTTGCATACTGTTGGTAACATCTAAAACATGAGTAGTGCTATTAAAATTATATGTATTTACTGCTCCGGTTCCTGTATATGAAGTTAAATTTGGCGTTCCGCTACCAGAATAATTAACCGTTAGAGTATAACTGCCCGCTACTCCATTATATCCATCAACTACAATATAATATGTCCCTGAAGCTGCCGAAGTAGCTGTTGCAGTATTACTTCCATATGCAATTGTGTTATTAGGATTACAAGCTGATAAAATAAAAACATCAAGGTCATTACTTCCTAGATTAGATAGAGTTGCAGTAATATTTCCTGTACTACCTGTAACAATTTTATGAACCTTTTCAGGTCCTGATTCATTCCAGGTTGAACCAGCGTAAGTAGAAACATTAGAGGTTCCACCTATGGTTGTGCTATTATATGGTGTGCCAGATGTTAACAGGTAAGCTCCTGAACAAATTAATGAAGTTGCAGTAGCAGGGTGAATTTGAAAAATCGCACCTTGAATTGTAAAATTAGGTACTGTCGATCCTCCCGGATTTAAACTTGTTAAATAAAAATATCCATCGGCATAGCCACCCCATCCCCAATTGAAATTATAGTGGTCATTGGAAGTACCCTGATAACCATCAAGAACAAATGCATGGCCACTAGGAGGAATTGTATCAATACCAACATATATTATCGGATAACCATTATCTAAATCGCTTTTTATCATTGTATTCCATGCAGTTGTAGTAAAATTTTGTTTATCTTTAAAATTTGCGATTGAATCATAATTAAAGTATGTTTTGAGTGCAGAACAAGTTTCTGTATGTGATGCACCACTAAAAGCAGGGCCATAATTCATCTTAACACTAATCCCGCAATGGTAAAGCAATTGTGCTACTGCGGCTTTTTGTGCTGAAGTACTTGAAGAACTTAAAGTATTAGGCATACTTGACCATCCATAAGTTGTTGTTCCAAAATTTGCAGATAAGGTACCATAATTATTTGAGTAACCATTTGCTATTGTATGGGAATATGAATTACTACCTGTTCCTTGAGTAGGATAATTCCAATATTTCATTACTTGTCCCATTGCAACTGCTACACAGCCTACAAGAGCATGACCATTAGGTCCTGCGGTTTCAGTCGGGCAATCTGCATTATAATTTGTACCCTGAGCCCAAGTAGTACTTAGCAATGGTGCAACAGCTAATAGTGGCGAACCCGGACTTTGTTGGTTTGAGTATTGTTTCCATGCATCTTTTATTGTTTTATCAGCTTGAAGATTATTCTGAATTATTTGCTGCATTTGTAATTCATAGTTCTTCATCCAAGAGATGTATTGTGGTGGCTTATTATCATCTACATAATTATTCTTTAATGAATAAGCTAATATCGGAAAAGCATTATCATCACCAGATATTATAACATGTCCCGAGGAATTAATGTCAACGATATAATAAAGCACAAGATTGTTTATTTCTTTTGTTGAAACAATCCTTGTGTTTAATGCGCCATAATCAATTGTTTTGTCGCATCTTTCCCAGTATAGGTTTTTGGCAACTGTTTTAATTAAATTGGTATCAACTGGATTTCCGTAAATAATTCCTGATAGAATTGTAACGATTATGAAAAGTATAGTTTTTTTGTACATAATAATAAATTTAATTGTTTGTATTTAGCTTTGTTGTTAACTTAATGTGCAGATTTTATTCTCTTAGGAGTTACTTCATATATCTGTTTATAGTCATTAGCTTCAATAATTTCTACGTTGAGTTTTTCAAAGAAAAGTGCTTTTCCAAGTAGTTTTTTGTCATGCGATTTATTTAATACATACCAAGCTTTTTTTCGAAGCTCAGGATGTTTTCTGTATAGCTTTTCTCTCTCAATTAGTAACCACCTTAAGGATGTCTCTTGTACACCCAGATCTATTCCGATGAACATCAGATTAGTATGCATGAAAATATCTATCCATGAGTTTTTTCCAACCCATTTGTCAATTTTTTCTCGCTGATAAAATGGATTTCCACTAGCTCTATGAAGCCAAGTTTTAGCTTTTGTAACTATTCCCATATAGTCAGCTAGACCAAGTCTTATACTACTGTAGTATTCTGTGAATCCATGAATATGCCAAATAGCAAATTCATTTTTCGCATCTTTAATTACTCTATTAGAATAATAGTTGTGCCATGGGTAATAAGGTGTAAATCCTTTTCTCCCCAATACTGTTCTTTTGGGTCTAAAGTATTTCTTGTTGTATTGGCTTGATTTAACGAAATCAACTATTTTGTTATCGCTTAATTCAAGTAAAAAATCATAGTTAGTTGTCAGAATAGGACGATTTAAAGTCTTTATACTTTCAATCCACTCGAAATGTATAGCTTGTGGTTTCCATTTACTAAAACCTTCTTTGAATCCTTTTTTTATATCCTTGTAGTTGAAGGTCGGATTCTTAATGTCGCTATTTAGTTGAATAATATCAAAAAACTCTGTATACGAAACACTACTTTCATCAAGAATGGCTGAATAATCGCTTACTTTTCCAATATGTTCCTTTGCAAGCTCAATTAGAAGATTTTTCCAAGAACTACTTGTTTTACAATAATTATTTATCCCATTTCCGAGGAGAAAAGTTGTTTCTTTCGAATAATCAGGAAAAACGTCTTTGAAAAACTCGTAATGTTTCATTTTGAAAATTTTACAAAACATGTATAACTGTAGTTCCTTTTGTTTTCATTATATTTTGAATAATCCAAATGCATATAAACCGATATTGTTTCGGATTATTAAAATATAAGAATACAGCAAATATAATAATTATTTGTTTGGTAACAAATAATTTATAACATAATCACTAACTCCTTCTTCTAAAGAATAAAATGGATTTGAATATCCTATTGAACGAAGTTTGCTCATTTTAGCTTCGGTGAAATATTGGTATTTATCACGAATATCTTCGGGAGTATCAATAAAATTGATATTCTCGGGAATATCCATAGCTTTGAATGTTGCTTTTGCAAGTGCTAGAAAAGTTCGTGCTTTTCCAGTTCCAAGATTATAAATACCTGAATCTTTTTTATTTTGCATAAGGAAAAATAAAACGTTCACAACATCTTTAACATAAACAAAATCCCGAAGCTGTTCACCGTCTTTAAAGTTGGGATTATGTGAGCGAAACAGTTTAGCTTTTCCTGTTTCTTTAATTTGATTAAACAGATGCAAAATTACAGAAGACATTCTACCTTTATGATATTCATTTGGACCGTAAACATTAAAAAATTTCATTCCTGCCCAGTAAGGTGGTTGATTGTTTTGTTTAAAAACCCATTTATCAAAATTGTTTTTTGATTCTCCGTAAGGATTTAATGGTTTGAGTTTTTTAATAACTTCATGATTGTCCTCATAACCAAATTCGCCCATTCCATAAGTTGCAGCAGATGAAGCATAAATTAGTGGAATGTTAAACTTGGAACAAGAGTTCCACATGTCTTTACTATAGTTCAGATTTAGTTTATCAAAAACCGAAACATCAAATTCAGTAGTGTCGGTTCGAGCTCCGATGTGAAATACAAAATCAATTTCTTTATGATTTTTTTTAAACCATTCAAAGAATAAATTTCTATCGATTTTTTTTACAAATGATTTGTTGTCAAGATTTTTGTTTTTAACAGAATTGCTAAAATCATCAACAATAACAATTTTGTTATATCCTTTATTATTTAGCTTGCTAAGCAAACTACTTCCTATAAAACCCGCTGCTCCTGTTATAACTATCATAATAGATTTTTTCTTGATTTCTTTGCAAAATTATAAAATTCTTAATCATCATTATAATTTTTTCACCAGAAACATTTAATAAATGTCTGCCCATAAACTCTGAGTCTTGGATAGAAAGTTTGCTGACAAGGCTTGCGAAGTATAGAAATTCAGGAGTTTACTGAAGTAAATGACTGAATTTTTATGTAAGCGTAACGCAGTCAGCGGACTTTATATACAGACTCTAATTAAAATCCAAAAGCTTTTTTCATTTTATTAAAAATCTCGGTATTCTCATAAACACCGCAAAAATTTTCAGAACCGGGACCAAATGCAAATAAGGGTACTAAAACCGAAGTGTGGTCACCTGTAGAAAAATGTCCTTTGATTGTGCCTTTTTCCATATCACCATCAACAATAGTAAATCCGCCACACTCGTGGTCTGCTGTGATAATTACAAGGGTTTCACCATTTTTCTCGGCAAAATCAAGAACTTTCCCGACAACATCATCAAATTCAAGAGTTTCGTCAAGCATATATTTCTGATTATTATCATGACAAGCCCAGTCAATTTGCGAACCTTCAATCATCATAAAAAATCCGTCTTCATCTTGTTCTAAAATCTCAATAGCTTTCAAACTTGCTTTTTTAAGAAAATCGTTTCTTCCTTCTGAAAGTTTTGGTGGGTGTTCATCATAAAACAATCCAGCTGTTTTGCCTTTTTTTAATGACGAAATTTTATCGACATCAAAAACAACATTATAATTTCGAGCCAATAAACTATCAATTAAATTAAGACTGTCTTTTCGTTTAAGAAAGTGATTTTTTCCACCACCAAAAAATACATCAATGTCTGTGTAAAGAAAATCTTTTGCTATACTTTCATAATCATTTCTGTTGCAGTTGTGGGCTATAAAAGAAGCCGGAGTTGCATGTGTAATTGCTGATGTAGCCACTAAACCTGTAGCTAAACCGTTTTGTTCTGCAAGCTCAAGTATTGTGATATATTTGTTTCCGAGTGTGTCAACGGAGATATGTCCGTTATTAGTTTTTTTTCCTGTTGCCATTGCAGTTCCTGAAGCTCCAGAATCAGTAATCAGGTGGTTTGACGAACTTGTATTTACCAGCCCGATATGTTTGCACCTGCTCATATTTGTATTATCTTTTTTAACAGTATAAACAGCATACATTTGTGTTAAACCCATTCCATCGCCAATCATAAGAATGATGTTTTTGGGTTTTGATTGTTTATGTTTCTCTTGCTCTGTGCAAGCTGAAAAAAGAAATAAAATAATTAATAAGAAAATTAACTTTTTCATTTTTTGTAATAATTAAAATGACTAAAATGACAAATGACTAAAATTTAAAATGACCCCACCTGTGCTAAAGCTTCGGTGGGCATGTTAAAATCTGAAATGACTATTCTATTTATCAGAATCAACTTTTGCATTTGATGGTTTTTCAAGCCCGTAACCAGAAGTTTTATCATCTCTCTTAAGCATAAATGCAAAGAATAAAGCGATTATACTAAAACCTGTAAACATCAGAATTGTTGGTGTGTAATGAAGCCTTGAACCTTGTTGAATCATTTCGTTTGTTATTCCGGGATTTGTTGCATCAAGAACAGTTCCTGCAAGAATAGGCACTCCGAAAAGTCCGAGATTTTGCAGGGAAAACATTGCCCCATAAGCAGTTCCAATCCGATGCTCGGGAATAATTTTTGCAACTGAAGGCCACATTGCTGCAGGTACCAAGGAAAAAGCAATCCCAAGTAAGACCATAAGTATATAAATATTAAAATGTGTTAATCCAAAGAGTAAATGCACTATTATTAAAAGCAATGAACCAAATATCATCAATGTTGCACTCTTTCCTTTTTTGTCAACAAACAAACCAAAAAGCGGTGTAAACAAAACTGTTCCATAAGGAAGTAAAGAAGCTATGTCTCCACTGGCTTCAGTTGATAGTCCGTATTTATGAAAGAAAAAATCAGGAGCAAATTTTAAAAATGGGAAAACAGCAGCGTAAAAAGTTACACATAATGCTGTGATGTATAAAAAAGAACTATTAGTAAATAATTTTTTCAAATCCGAAATATGAAACTCTTCGTCCTTCTCAATCAGGCTAACATTTGTTTTTGTTTGACGGTCAATTTTTATATCAAACATAATGTAAATAAAGAAACCGAGAAATCCTATGAGTAACAACATTACTGCAAACCAAATTGGAAATGTCCAGTTATCACCCAAAATTAATCTCGGAGATAAATTGAAAGCCAGTGCAGTTCCCAATCGAGCAATTCCAAGTTGTAACGCAAAAGCTAAAGCTATTTCATAACCTTTAAACCATTTAACAAGAATTTTGCTCGCTACCACAATACTGGTCTCAGCACCAAGTCCAAAAATTAACATTCCAAGTGACATCATTTTTAGTTCAGGCGAATATGAAGTCCAGAACGAACTCATAAAATTATAAGCAAGTCCATTGTTTCTGTAAATGTCTGATGCTCCGTAAGCAGTAACAACAGCACCAATCAACATAAAAACAGCAAACAATATACCTGTAGGCCTGATACCCATTTTATCTAAAATGATACCCCCTAAAATTGCCATTAAAAGAAATGTGTTAGGAAAAGCATAAAAACCGGCAACAATTCCAAAATCTTGTGAAGAGAAATTCAGATGGTCTTGTAAAACTGTTTTTAGTGGTGACAAAACATCATAAAAATAATAGTTTGCAGCCATTAAAAAACTTACAATTATCATCATTGTCCAACGGGCTTTTGGCGAATCTCTAAGAGTTCTTTTTAATTTTTCCATAATTAATTTTTGCTAGTTTAAAGATATAAAGAAAGCAAAAGTACAATATAAATTGAGAATTAAAAATTGGGAATTTTTTGGAAATTTTAAAACATATACAATAAAATTAAAAATCCATGCAACCTTATTTTATAAAATTTGTCTTGTACATATATACAGATAATCATATTATTAAAAAATAAAAATTGCAATCTGATTTATTATCATGTAAATTTGTACTCTCTTTAAATTGCACAATATTATTAACTAAGAAAAAAATTAATGTCAACAATATTTAATAAAATTCTCCTAATCATTTTTACAATATTTTTCTCTATTCAGCTATATGCAGGAAAAATAAAGGTAGATGATAAAGATTCACAATTAAGAATTAGTAAAAACACCTATTCAAAATTAGCTTTCACTACTTCTTTTTCTGAAATAAATACTTTAAAAGTTAATACTTCAGAAGGAATATTTTATGAATTAAGCATTGATGCTTATGGGAAATCCAATGAGATAGGCAATCCTAAGCTTCCGGTTTTACATAAAATAATTGAAACTCCGGTTGGTTCTAAAGTGAAAATTAAGATTATAAATTATTCTGTAAAAGAAATTAATTTATCCGATTACAATATTAATTTCCCATTAATTCCTGTTCAACCATCAATTCCTAAAGTTGAAAATATCAAAATAGATTTTAAATATAATAAATCCATTTATAAGCAAAATGATTTTTATTCAAATGAACTTGTTAGTGTTGAAAAAATAGGAATTATGCGAGGAGTGAATCTTTCCCGGCTGAATGTTTCTCCTATTCAATATAATCCTGTTACAAATACAATTAAAATCTATAATAATATTTCCGTAGAATTGGAATTTAAAAATGGCGATATTCATAAAACAATCTCTTTAAAAGAAAATGGATTTTCTCCATATTTTAATTCTTTAAACAGTCAAATCCTGAACTATAAAACTTTAGGTGCAGGTTCAAAAGATAGTATTTCAAAATACCCGATAAAATATGTTATTGTTGCCGACCCAATGTTTCAAAGCACTTTACAGCCTTTTGTTTTGTGGAAAACAAAAAAAGGTTTCAATGTTATTGAAGCATATACAAACAATCCGAATGTTGGAACAACAACAACAACAATAAAGACTTTTTTAGATTCCATTTATAATGCTGGAACAATTTCTGACCCACCGCAAACTTTCGTTTTATTTGTTGGAGACGTTGCTCAAATTCCTTCTTTTTCTGGCTCTCAAACAACAGGCTCACATGTTTCTGACCTTTACTATTGTGAATATACAGGCGATACAATTCCCGATGCATTCTATGGCAGATTTTCAGCTATAAACACAAGCCAATTAACTGCTCAAATTGATAAAACTCTTCAATATGAACAATATCTATTTCCTGATTCTTCGTTTTTAAATGAAACAGTTTTAATTGCCGGTAACGATGCAGTTAATGCACCTATATACGGAAACGGTCAGGTTAATTATGGCTCTACAAATTATTTTAATTCTTCTCATGGATTAACTTCACACGTATATCTTTATCCGGGCTCAAGTAGTAGCTCTTCTCAAATTATTCAAAATGTAAACAGCGGAACTTGTTTTGTAAATTATACAGCTCACGGAAATACAACAGGTTGGTCTGACCCTTCATTTAGTGTTTATACCATATCATCTTTAACAAATCAGAATAAATATCCTTTGATGATAGGAAACGCGTGCCTTACAAACAAATATGATGTTAACGAATGTTTTGGAGAGGCACTTCTTAGAGCAAGCAACAAAGGAGCTATTGGATATATTGGAGCAGCAAATCTTTCGTATTGGGATGAAGATTATTACTGGGCTGTTGGTGTTGGAACTATTTCCCCAAACCCAACTTACTCGGGAACTACTTTAGGTGCTTATGATAAATTATTTCACGACCACGGAGAACCCTTTTCTGATTGGTTTGTCACACAAGGACAAATTGTTTTTGCAGGAAATTTAGCTGTAACTCAATCAGGGTCTTCCTATACTAATTATTATTGGGAAATTTATTGCCTAATGGGCGACCCTTCATTAATGACGTATTTTTCGGTACCCCAAGCAATAAGTGCTTCTTATAATCAATATATACCTACCGGCTTACAAACATTTACTGTAACCACTGACCCTTATGCTTATGTAGCTATTTCTTTAAATGGAGTTTTGCATGGTGCAGCTCTCGCCGACACAAATGGAACTGCAATTGTTCCAATTATCCCATTTTCAAATGTAGATACAGCTGATATTGTTATAACAAAGCAAAACAAAAAACCTTACTTCGGAACTGTTAATATTGCGATACCAAACGGACCTTATATCGTTCATAAAAATCATTATGTTAACGATAATTCAGGAAATAATAATGGCAAAGCTGATTTTGGTGAAAACATTTCGTTAGATGTTACTTTAGAAAATATTACAAATTTTAATGCTTCGATGCTAACAGCAAAGCTAACATCTTCTGACCCTTATATTACGATTACCGACAGTATTGCAAACTGGGGAAATATTTCAGCTAATGATACTTTGAAGAAAGATAGTGCTTTTTCGTTTACTATTAATAATTTTATCCCGGATCAACACTTTGCTTTTTTTTATATTGAAGTCGAGGATAGTGCAGCAACTACATGGAATTCTTCTTTTTTAGTTATTCTTAATGCACCTCTTTTTAAAATCGTGAAACTTGTTATTGACGATAACTTAAGCGGAAATGCAAATGGAAAATTAGACCCGGGCGAAACTGCTCAAGTCAAAATTACTACTTTAAACATCGGGCATTCTGACGCAGATAATGTTACAGGATTACTTATTTCAACAAATAATCTAATCACTGTTAACGATACTTTTTCCATTAATCCATTAAGCATTGGAGCAACAGTTGACGCTACTTTTAATGTGAGTGTTGACAATTCTGCATGGAATGGTATGATTACAGGTTTTGATTACTCTATTACTTCAGGATATTATAATAAACAGAAAATTTATCCTTATATGCTTGGCGTTATTGATGAAGATTTTGAAACTTCAAATTTTTTGAAATACAACTGGATGTTTGGCGGTAACCTTCCGTGGATTGTTATTGATTCTTCAATTGTTAATGATTCAAATATCTTTGAAGGAAAATATTCTGCTAAATCAGGACTAATTGCTGATTTGCAAACTTCTGAACTTTCTATTGAAATGAATGTTATTACCGACGATAGTATTAGTTTTTATAAAAAAGTTTCATGTGAAGAAGGTTTCGGTTCAGAATATGATTATCTGGAATTTCTTATTGATAATAACACAATAGCAAAATGGGATGGTGAAATTGACTGGTCAAGACAAGCATATCTTGTTTCACCCGGCCAACATACATTCAAATGGGTTTATCATAAAGATGGTTATTATTATGAAGGTAGCGATTGTGTCTGGATTGATTATATTGTCTTTCCCCAGAATTCCTTGCTTTCGTCAATAAACGACAAAAAAATTGTTGAAGATTTTAATCTTAATATTTACCCGAATCCATCAAAGGGTTTTGTTAATATTAATTTTGAATTAAATGAAAATTCACCTGTTTCAATTAGAATTTATAATATGAACGGACAATTTTCTGATGTTTTGAAAAATGAATCTTCACTTTCAAAAGGAAAACATGAATTCTCTGTTGATTTATCAAGCTTAGCTAATGGTGTTTATTTTATTATTCTTAATACTAAAAACAATACATCAGTCAAAAAATTAATTCTTTATTAATTTTTATTTAATTATTTATTTTACAACGCATAACCTTTCAAATAATGAGAAAATTTTCAATAATAATAATACTTTTTTTATTAATAACCAATCTATTTGCTTCCAAATGGATTCCTATAAAGTCTCAGCAGCAATCGCCGGCAAAGATTAATTTAGTTTCATCAAACATAAATTCAAGCATAATTAATTTTTCCTTTGATGGCTTTGAAATGACTGATGTTTCAATAAAAGGCAAATTATCAAACAAACTAAAACTTGATGAAGCAACCCCATTACTTATAAAAAATGCCCCCGATTTATTAAAACTAACTGCATCGGTTATCATCCCAAATAAATCATTGATGACTGTAGAAGTTATTTCATCAAATTATAAAGATTTTAAAAATATAAACATAGCTCCTTCAAAAGGAAATTTAACAAGAGATATTGACCCCGCTAATATTCCTTATGCTTACGGGAAAGTTTATAACGAAAATAAATTCTACCCCGGAAAACTTTCCGAGCTCCGCGACCCTTTTATAATGAGAGATTACAGAGGGCAAACAATTATTATTTATCCTTTTCAATATAATCCTGTAAGCAAAACTTTGAGAGTTTATTATGATTTAACAATAGAAATCAGCGAGAAAAATCAAAATGGCAAAAATCAATTATCAAAAAATAAAACATCAAACTCAGTAAGTTCAGAATTTAACAAACTATACAAACATCAATTTCTTAACTACGGAAATTCAAAATACACACCTTTAGCTGAACAAGGAAACATGTTGATTATTACTCATGGTAATTATATGAGTACAATGCAACCACTTGTTGAATGGAAAAACACTATTGGAATCCCTACCGAAATCGTTAATGTTGCAACAATTGGAACAACTGCAAGTGCTATAAAAACTTATGTTTCTAATTACTATAACACTAATGGTTTAACATTTTTGATGCTTGTGGGAGATGCAAACCAAATTCCTACAAACGTTTTAAGCAGCGGACATTCTGATAATGCCTATGGTTTTCTTACTGGAAATGATTCATACCCCGAATTGTTTGTTGGGCGTTTTTCAGCCGAAAATACTGCACACGCTCAAACTCAGGTGGAAAAAACCATTAATTATGAATTTAATCCAACTCTATCTACAGGTGGTTTTAACAAAGGAATCGGAATTGCTTCACAACAAGGTCCCGGTGATGATAATGAATACGATTACGAACATATAAGAAATATGAGTACCGATTTGCTTTCGTATAATTATAATTATTGTTATGAACTTTTTGACGGCAATCAGGGTGGTTTAGATGCTTCAGGAAATCCAACATCTTCTATGGTTGGTAGCGCAGTCAACAACGGTGCAAGTGTAATTCTTTATACAGGACACGGAAGCACATCATCTTGGGGAACTTCAAGTTTTAATAAAACCGATGTAAATAGTTTGACAAATACAGAAATCTTACCCTTCATCTGGGCTGTTGCCTGTGTTAATGGGAATTTTGTTGGAAATACTTGCTTTGCAGAAGCATGGCTTAGAGCTACAAATAATGGTTCCCCTACCGGAGCAATTGCAACTTTGATGTCAACAATAAATCAAAGCTGGGACCCTCCCATGGATGCACAGGACGAAATGGTTGATATTTTGATTGAAAGCTCTGCAAATAACATCAAAAGAACTTTTGGAGGATTATCAATGAATGGCTGTATGAAAATGAATGATGATTACGGAAGTCAGGGTGCAAAAATGACAGAAACATGGAACATTTTTGGAGACCCTTCCCTAATGATTCGAACCGACACTCCTACAACAATGCTCTGCTCACATATTCCAAATATATTTCTCGGAAGTAATAATTGTCAGGTTAATTGTAATGAAAACGGAGCATTTGTTGCTTTGACAATAAATAATCAAATTATCGGAACTGCAACAGTATCGGGCGGAACAGCGACAATAACTTTTCCTGCTCTTACAAATATTGATACAATTGTTGTAGCTGTTACTGCTTATAATAAAATTCCTTATATCGCAGAAGTTCCTATTCTAATTGCTTCCGGTCCTTATGTTCTTTATAAGAACAATCAAATTAATGATACTGCCGGCAATAATAACGGTTATGCAGATTATAATGAAAATATAAACTTGAATGTTGGTTTAGAAAATATTGGAATAAGCACAGCAAACGGAGTAATTGCAACTTTATCAACAAAAGATATTTATGTTACAATAACCGATAGCACTCAGAATTGGGGTAACATTCCCGACAGTTCATATTCAACACAAAACAACGCTTTTGAAATTTCAATTGCTAATAATGTTCCTGATAATCATTCTGTATTATTTAAAATTGATATAAAAGATAGTGATAGCAATAGCTGGTCATCAAATTTCTCATTAAATACTTATGCTCCAAAACTCCTTGCAGGCGATTTCTCAATTTATGATGCAAACGGCGGAAATGGAAATAATAAGTTGGAGCCGGGAGAAACAGCCACAATTATTATTCAGTCAAAAAACACAGGGCATTCTGATTGTTATAATGCTTCTGCAACTCTAAAAACAACTTCGATGAGTGTTGCTGTTATCGACTGGAATTATACAATTGGAACAATCCAAAACGGAAATTCTGAAAATTCTGTTTTTAAAATTAAACTTGATTCAACAATTCCTTTGGGAACAAGCATAGGACTTGTTTTTGATTTAAGCTCCGGAGGCTATCAAATTCATAATACTTATTATGCTCAAATCGGAACTATGAACGAAGACTTTGAAACAGGAGATTTTACTAAATTCAACTGGTACACTCCACCATATCACCATTGGACAATTTCAAATCAGGCTTATGACGGACAATATTGCATGAAATCAGGAAACGTTGTTGATAACCAAAATTCAGTTATGTCATTAGTCTTGGAAGTTCTTGCAGATGATACTATTTCCTTTTATAAAAAAGTTTCTTGCGAAAATGCTCCTTCTAATACTTGGTACGACTTTCTTGAATTTTCTATTGATAATATTTCTTTAGGAAAATGGGACGGTAATGTCAACTGGTCAAAATCAGAGTTTCCTGTAACTGCAGGAACTCGTACATTTAAATGGGTTTATTCAAAAGATGGAATGATTTCCCAATATGATGATTGTGCATGGATTGACAATATTGTTTTTCCACCTATTGCAACACCTGCAAAAATTAATGATTTGAATAATTCTGAATTTTTTTTGAATATTTATCCTAATCCTTTCACTGATAAATTAAACATTGAATACTATTTAGAAAAAAATTCAAATGTTAAAATTTCTATTTACAATGCAATCGGACAAAGAGTAAAAATTCTGACCGACAGCAAACAAAGTGCAGGAAAATACTCAGTAAAATTTAACGGAGCGGAACTTAAATCAGGAATTTATTTCTGCAAAATTGAAATTGATTCTTTTTCGGAAATGAAAAAAATTGTTAGGATTAAAAATTAATGCGAATCAAGGGCTGGATTTTCTAACTTATTCTTTTATCGCCACTAAGATCAAAGACTCAAAAAAATTCACAAAGAAAATATAAAAATACAAATTACAACTTATGTGAAAATTTGTGTTTTAGTGTCTTCGTGGTAAAAATATTCTTAACCCTTGATTCGCATAATTAGTAATTATTACCTCAGCACAACTTTCTCAACTTTTACAAAATCTTTGTTTGCAAGTCTTATAAAATATATTCCTTTAGGCTGTGATGATAAATCAAATTGCAGATTATTTTGATTGTGAGAAATCAATTTTGGTTTTATTATTTCCTGACCTAATATGTTTTGTATTGAAAGTTTAAAATCTTTTTTTATCCCCGAATGATTAATGTTGATTATTCCTGTTGTTGGATTTGGGTAAATATTTATTTTGCCTTGTTTAAAATCAAAATGCGGCAATCCCACATTCGCACATAAGGAAGAATCCTGAATATATTGAATATTGCCCACACCACTATGTGCTCCTTTCACAATACAACCTGAGCTAATATGAATTGAATCATAGTAAGTTATTGTTGATGGACTACTAACAATAGTATTTGTTGGAAAGCAATTACAAAGAGTGTTACCGTATTTGTCGGTTTTTATCATATAAACATTAAGTGGTAAAGAACCAACATTAAAGCTACCACTCTGTCCCGTAATTATAAATCCACTATCACTTGTTATTTCTAACGAATACGCAAAATCATGGTCTATTCCACCATACATTTTGGTCCATAAAGTATCACCAACAGAATCCGTTCTTATTAAATAAACATTATAACAAGGATTACTTGGTGTACATTTTTCACCCCCAATATTATTACTTTGCATTCTTCCGGCAATTATATACCCATTATCATAAGTTTGTCTTACAATATAGCCTTCATCTCCATAACTATCACCATAAGTTTTTGACCATTGAAGATATCCGAGAGAATCAGTTTTTATAAAATATACATCAACAATACCACCTACTGCATAGCTTACCGTTGAACCTATGATTGCAAATCCACCATCATTAGTTTCAATAACATCTTTAGCCCAATCATAAGTTGAACCCCCATAAATTCTTGTCCATAAAGTATCTCCATTAGAATTTATTTTTATTAAAAAAACATTATCGTAAAAATTTTTAGCTATGGTTCCTGTAATAACATAATTACTGTCAAAAGTCATTTTTATAGATTCTCCATAATCATCTTTTATTCCTCCAAAGGTTCTTGTCCAAATTGTATCACCTGATGAATTAATTCTAATAATATAAATGTCTGATTGACCTGCTCCATAACTTGCAGTTAAACCCGTAATAATATATCCATTATCTTTAGTATATTCTATAGAAGATGCCTCATCACTATTTGAACCTCCATATGTTTTAGTCCAAATTGTATCTCCGTATTTATCAGTCCTAACAACATAAATATCCCACCCCCCTGCACCTGAACTATGAGTCCACCCCGTAGCAATAAAACCACTATCATTGGTTTGTTTTACCGCATTAAAAAATCCATCACTTACAAAAACTCCAATATCATAGTTCTTTGCCCATTCAATATTTCCCAAACTATCGGTTTTTGTCATTCCACTACCTGCCATTAGGTAACCATTATCATGAGTAATAATGCAGGCATTATTTGTTGTTAAATCCCTACCACTATAAGCTTTTTGAAAAGTTTGTGCATTAATAATTATACTTATAGTTTGGAAAAACACTATTGTAATAAAAAATATCTTTTTCATAATTATTGGAATTATAATTAATGTCAAACCAATGCTAATCATAGCGTAAAAACCCAAATATACTAATTTTTTATTTATTATCAATAATAAATAAGAAGAAAAAATAAATTATAATTATTATTCTGTCCTTTCAGGACGCACTAATGTTCTTTACTTTTCACATAGGGCGTTGCCCTATGGCATAATATTACAATAAATACAAATTCGCCCTGTAAGTGCAATATAATTTGAACCTAATTATAATTGTATTGTTGGAGGTTTTTGTGCCTACAGTCCCTCCTTAATTTCCAAAAGAAAATTCTTAATTTTTTTAAGTGATTTCACAATTTCGGCATTGTTAATCGTGTCTTCTTTATTTTGGGATAACTTTTCTTTAGCACCCTGCAGAGTAAAGCCGCGTTCTTTTACAAGATGATAAATTATATAAAAATTGTCAACATCCTGTTGAGTAAACAAACGATTAC
>CAYLPA010000007.1:0-27468 GCA_964385385.1 uncultured Saprospiraceae bacterium
AATATTGTAAGAAAATAAACTCCTGAATTAAGATTTTCCACTTTAATTTGAATTTGATTGTTTGAAGGTACTTGAGTCGATTTACTTATCAATCTTCCGTTTGAATCGTAAATGTTGATTTTTATTTGTGTATTTATTGTTTTTGAAAACTTGATATTTAAAAAGTCATTTGATGGATTGGGATATAATAAAATTGGCGTTTTGTTATTAAAAATTGATTTCATATTTTCAAAATACATTAATACAATATCGCTAAATCCTTTAGTACGAATTGTGTCATTATAAAATATGGTACTATCAGCAAAATAACCTAAACCATAAATAGAACCGGAATTTGTAATTTCAAAATTACTTATAAAAGCATTGTATGGACCGCCAATGCAGCTATAGTCAATATAGTCCATATTAGAATTAAGTTTAATAATAAAGGCAACATGATCTTCGCCGATTTTTATCAGAGTATCATTATCAATGATAGGATTATATTTGGGATAATGGTGAAATAATACATAATAATTGTTGTCAGGTGCTTTCGTAATATCTGGCTTGCAACCATCGGCAGGATTACCCAAAATTTTTGCTTTAACAATGCTCAGATTAGTGTCAAGTTCAGCAATGAATAATGATGTCGAACTGGTATTGAAATTATTTGTATCAATATTAATTTGACCATAGATTGTGTTTATAAACAATACTGTATTATTTATAACTTTTGTTCTAAATTTGTGTGAAGGAGATTTAGCTTCAGCTAAAATGTATTTAACTAAATTACCGTTCTTGTTTATTTTACCAATAAATACACCTTCACCTCCATTGTCAAATACTTTTTGATGATTGTAAAATAATGAATCATCATAAATACATGAGAAGTAGGTGTTCCCATAATCATCATTACTAATAAATCCTATTTCATAATCAATTTTGTTTCGAACCATTTTATTCCATTGATAATTGCCTGCAGAATCATATTTGATTATTATGTAATCTGTAATTTGATAAGTGTATGGGCTTAAATTAAAAGTGTCGCCTTCAATACTAATTCCTTTGCCAATAGTAGATAGTAAATATACGTTTCCCTTATTATCACTTGAAATATCAATTATTCCTAAATTGCTTGATGACCAATTTTCCAATGTGAAAATTTCTTTATGCCAAATGATTTCTCCATTGGAATTAAATTTGACGGTAATAATATTACCATGAGTGTTTGACTCAATAGTATCATTATTTATTGTAATGGTATTCTTAAAATGACCACTTGCATAGATAGAATTATCAGCAGTCGTACTTAGGTGTGGACCCCAATTAAAGCCATTTGTTCTATCGTTTTGGTAAATCCATTTTATATTTCCTGAATTGTCACACTTTGCAATAAAACAACTGGCTGAATCAATAGTATAGTTTTCAATAGTTGTAGATTTTGGAAGATATCCTGAAAAAATAACATCATTGTTATTATCAACTGACAAATCGGTTGAAAAATCAAAGTCTGAAGAACTTATTTGTTTAATCCATTTTAAAGGTATTGCTTGTGAAAACAATAAATTAAATGAAATCAGAAAGACTACAGTAAAAACTATTTGTTTTAAATAATACATCCGACAATAAGCTAAAAATTATTTCAAAAACAAAGATAATAAATTATTAATTGAAATCAAATTCGTTTATTTCTTTATTATTTTTATTGTTTGAACTTTACTATTGCTTTTAAGTTTGCAAAGATAAACGCCACTAGGAAAATCATTGGCTTTAAGTATAAATGATTGTTTTCCACTATTATTTACAACATCATTATAAGTTGCAATATGTCTTCCTTGCAAATTATAAATTTGAATTTGGACATATCCGGGATTGTCTAAATAATATACAAGTGTTGTTTGTTCAGCAAAGGGATTAGGGAAATTTTCAAATAGTTCTTCTTTGTAATTTAAGCTTTTAATACTTACTCCAGAATAATAACCTTCTTCGTAGCAACCCATATCTGGGTTTGTTAGAGTAGGTAAGGGGCGTGGTTTATTATCTAAATCAAATAATGGTGCGCCTGTCAAAGTACCTGCATTAACACAAGGTGAAATACTATCTAGATGAAAATCAGTAGATGATATAAAACCTGGTATTGTATCGATGTTACCTATACCCGAATATCCTCCCCGAATATTACTATATGTTATACTAATTGAATCCTTTTGCATAATTTCATTGTAAATGTTAGGGTTATAAATAATAGAGTTAGTAATTGTAATTTTAGTACTATCAGCTAAATGACTATTAATTCCTGAGCCACCTATTCCGCCACCATCTATTCTGGCATTATTAGTAATTGTAACATTCATCATATTAATTACTTTAAACCCATAGTGAGCCCAATTTAAAACGCATATTCCTCCTCCGGAGCCAAAATTATTAGTTGCTCCAAGTAGGTTTTCAGATATTAAAACATTTGTTAATGAAGCATCTGAGCATCTAAAATAAATACCACCACCATAATAGTATACACCACCTGTATCAATAACATTTTTTGATATATCCACATTTGTTAATATAAGATTACTCACATTACAATATATACCAGTTCCAAAACCCCAACTCTTCGATTTTATGGAATTATTATTTATTTTAGTATTACTTAATATTACATAGCAACTGTCAAGATACAAACCAGTTCCATAACCATAACTATCAGAAATAAGATTGTTGTTCATGAAACTCGAACGTTTAATCAATAAATTTGATTTTCTACTGTATATGCAGCATCCATAACCCCAACTATCAGAATTCAGATAATTTAATGAGAAATCTGTATTATCTACTACTATATTAGAGCTTTCACAATATAAACCACATCCATATCCCCATCGTGCTGAGTCAATTTTGTTTCCTGAAATACTTGAATTGCAAATCTTTAATTTTGAATTATTGCAATGAATACCACTGCCATATGCTCTATGTGGTGAATTAATATGGTTTTTAGTTATATATACATTGATAATTTTAGGACTTGCATAGTTAATGTAAATGCCTGCACCAAAGGAAGCTGAATCTTGCAAGTAGCCATTCATTATTTTAAATCCATGAATAATGGTATTTGAATCTATTATATTAGAACTAATTGAATCAAAATCAAATTTGATTACTGAACCAAGATTACTGCCATTAATGATTGTATTTGATGTATCTCCTAAACTAATCAATTTGATATTTGATGTGCTTGGCCAGATAATATTTTCATAATATGTTCCTGGCATAACATTAACTGTATCTCCGGAAGAACAACTATTAAGTGCGGATTGAATGCTTGAATAGGCTGACGGAACATTTCTAATAGTAGCATTGATAAAACTAATGTTTAATAGAAATAGAACCAATGTGAAAAATGTTTTCATAATTTTATTCGTTTAATAATGTTTAACAATTGCTAATTAAAATATATCTGAATTAGTAATTTTGAGAGCTTACTTTTATCTTTATAGTAAATACACTTTCTGTCTCACCTTTTTACAAAATTTGTTTAAAGATAATACAGATATTTGGATTTTAAAAATATTACGATGTTTTAATTAGAATTATTCTAATTTTTATTAAGTCTATTGGTGTCTTAATTATTTGAAAATAAAGAAAAGCCCATTCAAATTTATTATCATTCAAATGAGCGGGGGGGTGGTTTTTTATTATCGTGACTTGCGGATTTTAGGCTCACGATGAGTATCCTAATTAAGCCTATCACAAAGCAGCCTAATAACATTTAGTTTATAAAACTAAATATTTTTTTTATAAGATAGTATTTTTTTGTAAATTTGTTATTACAACTTTGTATCCTAACTGAATTAATAAAAAATGAAAAAAATAATATTTCTATTAGTGTTTTTTATGTTTGCGAAAGCAAATTTTTCCCAGATAGCTATTGATAAACTTATGACTGAAAAATCACCCAATTGTGTTGACATTGCATACAATTGTAAACGATTAATCGAAGAATATTTTAATAGTAATAAACTTGATTCCGTTGGTATTATTCTAAAGTATTGGGAATCAAGATGCGGCATTAATGAACCTATTATAAGGTGCAAAATTCTTTTAGCCATAAGCTTAAATGAATTTGATGAAAGTATTTACGATTCAACTATTATTAATAATATTATAAGATATGAGAAAAAACTTTTAAATATTGTAACTTCAAGCACATATCGTTACAGTTACAATTATTTTGGTAATAATTCAAGATATGCAATGTTTGATAAATTTACAGAAGAAATTGCAGGTAAGCTATTAAAAAAACAAAAAGAAAATTCAATTGAATATCTTTTTTGTAAGCTTTATTCAGGTATATCAAATTCAATATTTATTGAATTGCAGAAGGATAATAATTATGATAATACAAACTTGAAGAATTATTATATGAATGAAGTAAATAAGTTAATTAACATAGCTGAGTTTCAATGGGCATTATTTGGTGGGATTTGGATTCCTTTTGAAAATCTTGAAATAATTGGAAATCATCCAATAATTGGTTTTGATATTGGAGTCAAACATCGTAAAATGACTTATGATATTTCAATGTATGTAAAATTTTCTGAATCACTAAATGACTATACTTTTTTACTTGATGATTCTTTAATGTCTGATAATTATTTTTCCGGTTCTTATATAGGGATTGAATTGGAGCGAGAAATCCTGAGGATTGGTAATAATGAACTTAGTATTGTTGGCGGTGTTGCCTATGATGGTTTTGAAACTGTGAAAGTAAATACTAATGATATTGAACCGACTAATAATAGAGGAAATACAATAAGCTCATTAAACCTGAGTGCAGGTTTAAGTTACCGATATCATCTTAAATATGAAAAATATATTGGTTTGAAAACCAGATATAACTTTATTGATTATAAAAACTATGGTGGAACCGATTTATCTGGCAATACTGTAATAATTGCATTAACATTTGGTGGATTTACGAATTATAATAAGAGCTATAAACTTAATAATTTACATTACATTAGATGAAAAACTCCTTACTGGCAATCGTTACAAACTAGCGCCAGCAGGGATTGTAATTAGTTAAGATGGACTGTTAACCCTGCCGGGTTTTAAACTTTACAAATGTATAACTTCATCATAAGCAGCAGCGGCAGCTTCCATAGTAGCTTCTGACATTGTAGGATGAGGATGAATACTTTTGATAATGTCATGTCCTCTTAGTTCAGATTTTTTAGCTATAACAATTTCTGCTATCATCTCAGTAACATTGTAACCTACCATGTTGGCACCAATTATTTTGTCATCTTTTGCATTAAAAATCAATTTCACAAAACCTTCATTATGACCTGCTGTAGTAGCTTTTCCTGAAGCAGTAAATGGAAATTTGCCGATTTTTATTTCAATGTCTGCATCTATTGCCGATTGTTCGGAATATCCTACAGAAGCAATTTCAGGTTGAGTGTATGTGCATGCCGGGACATTATTATAATCAATAGGCTCGGGATTTAATCCTGCAATTTTTTCTACACAAATTATTCCTTCGTGAGATGCTACGTGTGCTAATGCCTGACCTTTAACAATATCTCCAATGGCATAAACTCCTTCAACATTAGTTTGGTAATATTTGTCAACTACGATTTTATCTTTTTCGGTTTCTATTCCAAGATTTTCAATACCTATGTTTTCAATGTTGGATTTTATTCCTACTGCTGACAAAACAATATCACATTCAATAATTTCTTCACCTTTTCGGGTTTGTAGTTTTACTTTATTTTTTTCTCCTGATGTGTCAACTTCTTCAACGGTAGAATTTGTTAAAACTTTAATACCTGATTTTTTAAAACTTCTACCGAGTTGTTTCGAAACTTCAACATCTTCAAGCGGCACAATGTTAGGGAATATTTCAACTAATGTTACCTTGGTTCCTATTGAATTATAAAGATAGGCAAATTCAGAACCTATGGCTCCTGAGCCAACAACTAACATGCTTTCGGGTTGTTTCTGCAAACTAAGTGCTTGCCTGTATCCAATTATTTTTTTCCCGTCTATTTTCAAATTAGGCAATTCTCTTGACCTTGCTCCTGTGGCAATTATTATATTATCGGCTTCATAAGTTGTTGTGTTTCCATCAAGACTAACTTCAACTTTGTTGTTTCCTGCAAGTTTTCCAAATCCTTGCAAAAGTTCAATATTGTTTTTTTTGAAAAGATACTGAACACCTTTCGACATTTTTTCGGCAACATTTCTCGACCTTCTAATCATAGCTTCAAAATCAATATTTGCTTCGCCTGCTATAATTCCAAAATCAGAAGCGTGTTTTATGTCATTGAAAACCTGTGCTGTTCGGAGCAATGCTTTTGTAGGAATACATCCCCAGTTCAAGCAAATGCCACCAAGCGTTTCTTTTTCTACAACTGCTACTTTTTTCCCAAGTTGTGCAGCCCTGATAGCGGCAACATATCCACCCGGTCCGCTTCCTAAAATTATTATATCGTATTTCATTATATTTTTTATTTATAAAGATTTTTTTATTTTAAATTTCACTTACTAAAGTGACTGCAAAATTAGAAAAAATTAATTCATTGTAAGCATGCAATGTACTGAAATTAACAATAAAAAAGAGATTTTTAATTCTTATTTAATATTTGTATCAAAATGTGTTTCTTTGAGCAAATTTTGTTATAGCTGTTTCACAAAGAGCCACAAAGAAGACAAGAGTTTCATAAAGAAAAATTATCATTAAATCGGCTAAATATTATTTTGAGGTGCTGTAGAATATAAATTTACATATATTGACTTTTAGTAAAGTTTGTTATAATAAGGTTAATAAGGTTTGTGAGGTGGTCGTCATGTTTTTTTACTAAGGTTTATTTTTACAAAATAAGGTTTTGGAATTATGCAGAAATCATATAATGACATATTATTACATTAGTAAAAACCTTATCTTTAAGCTATTAACCTTAGTAAAAAATATAAACACAGTCTGCAACCTTATTACCTTATTTTTTCTAAGTTTTGTTTATAAAGTTGAATAAATATTTGTAATTTTTCGGAAAACTCATGTTCTTATTACAAATAATTAGCTTTTATTTTATTTCCAGCACATCAAAATAAAATTTCTTATTTTGGCATATTATCATTTATTATAATTGTAGCCAGTCATAGTTTTTTTTATATTCTAAAAATCTTTAGCTATTTTTGTTAACTCTTTTTTTCTAATTGGCTGATTTGTCATAATTTTAATAAATGCCTAAAGTTTTACTAATAGTTAACAGATTTGCGTTGGGAGGACCTTCGTCGAATTCTGCATATCTTGCAAAATATCTTGCACCTGAATACAAAACATTATTGCTTGGTGGTTTAAAAGAAGATTCTGAGGAAAGCATAGATTTTTTTCTAAAAAAATTAGATGTTAATACTATATTAATTCCTGAAATGCAGAGAGCTATTAATTTTAAAAAAGATTTGGTAGCATATAGAAAAATCAAAAAAATAATTAAAGATTTCAAACCGGATATTGTTCACACTCATACTTCAAAAGCAGGATTGTTAGGCAGAATGGCTGCATATAAATTAAAAGTTCCTATAATTATTCACACTTTTCACGGACATCTTTTTCATTCCTATTTCAATAGAACTAAAACTTTCATATTAAAAAGTATTGAAAAATATCTTGCAAAAAAATCATCAAAAATAATTTGCATCAGCCGATTGCAAAAACAGGAACTTACAGAAAAATACAAAATTTGTCATCCTGATAAAGTTGAAATAATTCATCTTGGCATTGATTTGAAAATTTTTCAAGAAGATGTAGAGGCGAAAAGAAAAAAGTTTAGGGAAAAGTATAAAATCGAAGATGATGAAATTGCAATTGGAATTATTGGAAGACTGGTGGCTGTTAAAAATCACACATTGTTTCTTAAAGCCTTGAAATATGTTAGTGATAATTCGGATAAAAGATTTTGTGCTTTTATTATTGGCGATGGAATAGAAAAACAGAAAATCAAAGAAAAAGCCAAAGAACTTAACATTAATTTTGTTGACTATAAATTAGAACAAAAGAATGCAAAACTAATTTTTACTTCATGGCTCACGGAATCCGATATTGTGTTTGCAGGATTGGATATTGTTGCTCAGTCGTCATTGAATGAAGGAACACCTGTGAGTTTGATTGAAGCACAGGCTGCAAATAAACCTATTGTCTCAACAAATGTTGGTGGAGTTGAAGACATTGTTGTTTCAGGTAAAACTGCTTTGCTTTCGGATATTAATAATGAAAAACAATTTTGCGAAAATCTTTTATCCTTAGTTGAAAACGATAAACTAAGAAATGAGTTATCAAAAGAAGGTTGGAATGTAGTTAAAGATAAGTTTTCATACACACGACTTATTTCTGATATAAAAAAATTGTATAAAAACTTACTGAATTTCGAGGAGAATTAATAATTTTACAGAAAAAAAATATGCAAGTATTAAAGACAAAAATTCCCGGTTTATTAGTTATAAAACCTGATGTTTTTGAAGATGAAAGAGGTTACTTTTTCGAAACTTTTAATAAAGAGAAATTTTGTACCGGCAACATTGAAAATGAATTTGTTCAAGATAATGAATCTTTATCCCAAAAAGGTGTGTTGAGAGGTTTGCATTTTCAAAATCCGCCTTATGCACAGGGGAAATTAGTTAGGGTAATCAAAGGAGCTGTTCTTGATGTTGTTGTTGATATTAAAAAAAAATCTTCTACATACAGACAATGGAATTCCATAGTCTTATCTGAAAAAAACAAAACCATGTTTTGGGTACCTCCCGGATTTGCTCATGGATTTCTTACTCTTGAAAACAATACTATTTTCTCATATAAATGCACACAATTTTATAATAAAGAATCCGAAGGAAGCATACTTTGGAACGACCCAATTTTAAATATTGACTGGGAAATTGATAAGCCAATTTTGTCGGAAAAAGATAGAATTGCTCCTGAATTTAAAAATTTTATTAGCCAGTTTGATTAATATTTATCAAAAAGCATAATTTAATTACTTGAAAAACTTATCTCATATGAAAAAAATCATATACATTCTTTTAGCTTTTATGCTGGCTTTTGTATTATTGAAATTGTTTGTTTTTTCTACGGATAAACCCGTTAAAGTTACTGATGATGATTATCGTAAAGCATTCAAGCATAGTTACAAAATTTTTGCACCCGAAATTCCTGATAAATTAGATTTTGCCGGAGAAGATGTTCCTGTTAAAATGTATTTTGTCAGAGAATCGCTTGACAGGGAAATCATTGTTAACACCTATTGGCATTCAAATACAATATTAATGTTCAAACGAGCCTATAGATGGTTTCCTGTCATTGAGCCAATACTTAAAAAAAACAATATTCACGATGATTTCAAATATTTAGCTTTGATTGAAAGTGGTTTTATGAACGTAACATCACCGGCAGGAGCAAAAGGATTTTGGCAATTTATGAAAACAACAGGAAAAAGCTACGGACTTGAAATAAATTCGGAAGTAGATGAGAGATACAATCTTGAAAAAGCTACAGAAGCTGCTTGTAAATATCTTCATCAATCGGATAAAATTTTTAATAATTGGACACTTGTAGCAGCTTCCTACAACATGGGAATGGGAGGACTAAGAAATCGTTTAAAAGAACAAAAAGTTGATAGTTATTTTGACCTCTTTCTAAATGCAGAAACAGCACGCTATATTTATAGAATTTTAGCTGTGAAAACAATTTTTCAAAATCCTACTAACTACGGTTTTTATCTTAGAAAAAAAGACCTTTATCAAGTTGTTCCTTATTCTACAATTACTGTTGATTCTGCAATTTCCA
The DNA here is from genome assembly GCA_964385385.1 of uncultured Saprospiraceae bacterium. Lineage (GTDB taxonomy): Bacteria > Bacteroidota > Bacteroidia > Bacteroidales > CAYLPA01 > CAYLPA01. The sequence continues at coordinate 9,818 of CAYLPA010000007.1, forward strand.
GCTTAGCTGATTTTGCAATTCAACAAGGAATTAATTATAAAATATTGATGGATTTTAATCCTTGGCTTAGAAATAAAATGCTGACAAATAAATATAAAAAAACTTATTACTTTAAAATCCCCGAGAAAGAATTTCTAAATCATGAAAATCAAATCAAAGATTTAAAAGACGATAATTCAATTTATAAGGATACTGTTGAAATTCATCAATTAAAATAAATTGTATTTTAAATGACTTTAATCCACGAAAATAATTCTGCTTCTACTACTAATAATAACGATGAATTTGAAAAATATTTATCTGTTTATGGTGCGCGTGTTCACAATTTAAAAAATATTGATTTAGATATTCCCCGCAATAAACTTGTTGTTATAACCGGATTAAGCGGAAGCGGAAAATCATCTATTGCTTTTGATACTATATATGCCGAAGGTCAGAGAAGATATATGGAAACATTTTCGGCTTATGCCCGACATTTTATAGGGAATCTTGAAAGACCTGATGTTGATAAAATCACAGGTTTAAATCCTGTGGTTTCCATAGAGCAAAAAACTACTAACAAAAATCCACGTTCAACAGTTGGAACTATTACAGAAATTTACGATTTCATAAGATTACTTTATGCAAGAGTTGCTGATGGATATTCTTATGTTACCGGAAAAAAAATGATTCATTTCACCGAAAACCAAATTATTGATTTAATAATTGAAGATTATAATAATAAAAATATTAGTGTTCTTGCTCCCGTAATTAAAGGAAGAAAAGGGCATTACAGAGAGTTGTTCGAGCAAATTAGAAAGCAAGGATTTTTAAAAGTTCGTGTTGATGGAGAGATTCAGGAAATTGCTTTCGGAATGAAATTAGACCGTTATAAAATTCACGATATTGAAATAGTTATAGATAATATAAAAGTAAAACCGGAACTTCGGGAAAGGATTATTAAGTCTGTTCAAATTGCTATGAAGCAAGCAAAAGGTACGGTAATGCTGATTGATAAAGAAAGCGATGAGTCGCGATATTTGAGCAGGTCATTAATGTGTCTTGATTCAGGGATTTCATATAATGAGCCGGAACCAAATACTTTTTCTTTTAATTCTCCTTATGGTGCTTGCCCGAAATGTAATGGGCTGGGAACAATAACAGAAATTGATTTTAAAAAGATTATTCCCGATAAATCGAAAAGTGTTCGAAAGGGAGGATTTGTTCCTTTGGGAGAATATAAAAATTCATGGATATTTAAGCAAATTGAAGTTATCGGAAAAAAATATGGCTTTAATCTGGACTCTCCCATCAAAGGTATTTCTGATAAAGCTATTGATATAATTTTATATGGCTCTAACGAAATTCTGAATATACAAAACGAATTTTTGGGAGTTACTTCAACCTATCCATTAAATTTTGAAGGCATTGTTAATTTTATTACAAACAGCTTTGAAGAATCAAGTTCAAACGGTGTGAAAAGATGGGCAAGAAGTTTTATGAACAGAATTGATTGTCCCGAATGTGGTGGAACCCGATTAAAAAAAGAATCTTTGTATTTTAAGATTGCAGAGAAAACCATTGCTGAACTTGCAAATATGGACATGATAAAACTTTATGAATGGATGTCTCAACTTGAATCACAGCTTAGCGATAGAAAGCAAAAAATTGCTCATGAAATAATAAGGGAAATAAAAACACGTATCAGATTTTTGTTAGATGTTGGCATAGATTATTTAACAATAAACAGACCGGCAAAAAGTTTGTCAGGTGGCGAAGCTCAAAGAATTCGACTTGCAACACAAATAGGTTCTCAGTTGATGGGAGTTTTATATATCCTTGATGAACCCAGCATAGGATTGCACCAGAGAGATAATATTCAATTGATAAATGCATTAAAAGATTTGCGGGATATTGGAAATTCTGTTATTGTTGTTGAGCATGACGAAGGAATAATCCGAGCTGCCGACCATGTTATTGATTTTGGTCCCGGTGCCGGAAGACTCGGCGGACATGTTGTTGCTCAGGGAACTCCTAAGCAAATGATGAAAGGCGATTCAATTACTTGCAAATATTTGAATGGGAAGAAAAAAATTAATGTTCCTGAAAACAGAAGAAACGGAAACAGCTCTTTTTTAACATTAACAGGAGCAAAAGGTCATAATCTTAAAAATGTTACTTTAAACTTACCATTAGGGAAATTTGTTTGTGTTACAGGCGTTTCAGGAAGTGGAAAATCATCTTTAATTAACGAAACTTTATACCCGATTTTAAGTCAGTATTTTTATAGATCCAATAAAAATCCTCTGCCTTACAAATCAATTGATGGTTTGAATAATATTGATAAAGTTATTGAAATTAATCAATCGCCGATAGGAAGAACACCAAGGTCGAATCCTGCTACTTATACAGGAGTTTTTGGTGAAATAAGAAAATTGTATGTCCAACTTCCCGAATCAAAAATCAGGGGATATAAACCCGGAAGATTTTCTTTTAATATTAAAGGTGGACGTTGTGAAAGTTGCCACGGGGGAGGACGTAGGCTTATTGAAATGAATTTTTTACCCGATGTTTATGTTTTGTGTGAAACGTGCAATGGCAAGCGATATAACAGAGAAACACTCGAAGTTCGTTATAAAGGAAAATCAATTAATGATGTCCTGAACATGACGATAAATCAGGCTGTTGAATTTTTTGAAAACATTCCTTCAATATTAAAAAAAATCAAAACCTTACAGGAAGTTGGTCTTGGATATATTACTCTCGGACAATCATCAACAACTCTTTCGGGTGGCGAAGCTCAAAGAGTGAAATTAGCTTCCGAATTGTCAAAAAGAGATACTGGAAAAACATTATATATTTTGGATGAACCTACAACCGGTCTGCATTTTGAAGATGTAAGAGTATTGTTGGAAGTTCTAAACCGATTGATTAACAGGGGAAATACTGTGTTAATTATCGAACATAATCTCGAAGTAATAAAAACAGCAGACTATATTATTGACTTAGGTCCCGAAGGTGGAACAAGGGGAGGGAACATTATTTGTGAAGGAACTCCCGAAACAATTGCCAAAGATAAAAAGAGTTATACAGCTCAGTTTTTAAGAGAAAGTCTTGCCTGAAAAAAATTGTTTATACCTGATGTTTATTGAATAATCTAAATTTAGTTATTGAACTTCAGTATTATAACGGTTATGTAAAAAGATAGAATTTTTTGTATAAAAAAAATAGTATATGTAATATTTTACTATATTTGCTAAATATTAAAATAAATAAAGACTTTTTTATTACAAAAACTAAATATAATGAAAATTTTAAAATCAAAGATTATTTTAATTTTTGCTGTTTTATTCTGCTTTTTTATTAATAAATCTTACACTCAAGAAAATGTTGAATTAATTAATTCTGGAGATTTAATAGATCAAGGAGTAAAGTTACACGATGAAGAAGAATATGAAGAAGCAATAAAAATCTATGAGAAAATTTCGAGAAATGACACTAACTATTCTTTAGGTCTTGCAGAATTGTCTCTTTCTTTATTAGCTAACAAAGATTATGAAAAAACAAAAGAAGTATGCCGAGAAGGAATAAAGCTTGAATCTGATGAAGGGCACATGTTTTATATGCATTATGCTACTGCTCTTGATGATTCTGATGATCCGGATTCTGCAATTATAGTTTATAAGCAAGGCTTGAAAAAATATCCAAATCACCAGTTGATGAATTTTAATTTAGGTATAACCTATTATAGAGTAGAAAAATATCAGGAAGCAATTGATGTGTTAAAAAAATCTATTTTGTTAAACCCATATCATTCGAGTAGCCATATGGCGTTAGGAAAAATTTGTGCTGAACTGGGATATGTTACTCAAGCTATGCTTAGTCTGAATATGTTTTTGATACTTGAACCTGGTACACAGCGTTCGGTAGATTATTTACAATATATGGATAAATGGCTTGGTTCTGATATGAATAAAGATTCTGATAAAGATGTTATACTCACTGAAAAAGGAGATGATTTTTCTGAGATTGATGTTTTGATAAGAAATAGAGTAGCTTTAAATTCCAAATATAAAGCAAAATCTAAATTGACATATCCTGTTGTTATGCAAACACAAGTTCTTTTTGAAAAGCTTAAATATAGAAAAAATGATGGTGGATTTTGGATGGAAAATTATGTTCCTGTTTTTAAAGATATTTATAGAGATGGGGATTTTGCTCCTTATATTTACTACATTCTTTCGAATCTCAATTCTGATAAAGTTCAAAAACTGGTAAAAAAGAGTAAAAAGAAAATTGATAATTTAACAGAAATATTAAATCAAAAAATTATTAAAATTAGAGCCTCACGTGTTATTCAATGGGATGGAAAGAAAAGAGATATGAAACATTGGTTTTATAAATCAAACAAAATACAAGCCATTGGAGAATATGATGTTGATAATGAAATTAATAAAGGATATTGGGAATATTATTATTATACAGGCATCATATCTTCTAAAGGAAATTATAATTCTAAAGGTGAAAAAATTGGGATGTGGGAATATTATTTTAATAATGGAAAGATTAAAGAAAAATTATATTATAAGGAAGGAAAAATCGATGGATATGATACACACTATTATAATAATGGGAAAATATTATCAACATATTCTTATAAGGATAGTAAAGCTAACGATACTGCAAAATACTATTCAAATGTAGGTGCTTTAACATCATCTGAATTATTTGAAAATGACGTTCTTTCAGGAGAAGGGAAGCGATATTTTAATAATGGGAAAGTTCATTATTCATATACTAATAAAAATGGAAAACTTGATGAAAAACTGTATGAATATGATGCAAAAGGTCAACTGATTTATGAATGTGATTATGATGAAGGAAAGCGAAATGGTATTTACAAAACCTATTATTCTAAGGGCAAAGTAAAATATGAAATGAATTACAAGAATGGTGAATATGATGGAGATGCTAAGAATTACTATTATACAGGTCAAATTGAGATTGAAGGTCAATATAAAGAAGGAAAATCTGTCGGAAAATTTAAAAAGTATTATATTGATGGAACATTAAAAGAAGAGTATGAATATGATGAAAAAGGAAAATTTCAAGGCGATTACAAAGGTTATGACAGAGATGGGAAATTGCACTACGTTTTTGTTTATGAGAAAGATAAAATGGTTAATTGTAAGTATTTTAACAAAGAAGGAGAAATTGTTAAACAAGGAAACAAAAAAGGGAATAAGTTAATAGTAGATGGAATTTACCCTGATGGAACAAAAAAAGTTAAAGGTATATTTGTTAATGGTGAAAAAGATGGTGAATGGACATACTATAATAATTATGGAGGAATAAAAGATGTAAGCTTATATAAAGATGGTAAGTTGAAAGGGATTAGTAAGGAATATTTTAATAATGGGAATCTTAGTTCAGAACTTAATTACACAAAAGGTGAAGGAGATGGCTATTTTAAATCTTATTATTCTAATGGACAACTATATGCTGAAGGTTGGTATGTAAAAGATGAAATGCAGGGTGATTGGCTGTATTATTTTGCTAATGGAAAAATGAAGGAACATGAATATTATCTAAATGGAGAATTGGAGGGAACTTCTGCATATTACAATACTTCCGGATTGTTGAAACTTGAAGAAGTTTATAATGATGGAAAATGTCTTAGAAATTATATATACGATTCTCTTAACAATGCCTATCAATCTTTTGAATTCGATAAAAAATCACAAATTATAGAGTATAAGGATATTGCTGGTAACAAAGCTAAAGATATAAGTTTTGCATATAATGTTATTGAAGGTCCATGCAAAACTTATAATTATAATGGAAAACTTATGACTAAAAGTCAATATATTAATGGAGAAATTGATGGAGAATACTTAAAATATAATAAGGATGGTAAAATAATTTCAAAAAAGAATTACCAATTAGGCGAATTAAATGGAAAAGTATATGAATACTTTGAAAATGGGAAAATGAAATATGATAGAGAGTATGTTAATGATAAGGCTGTTGGTACATGGATTTGGTATTTTGATAATGGAAAAATTAGCCTAAAAAAACAGATTGTTGACGAATTAACACATGGGAATGTTGAATTTTATTGCAAAGTAGGTTTACTTGAATTAATTAAGATTTATGAATATGGGGAAGTAATAGGATATACTTATAAAGGTAAAAATGGAAAACTTGTTGACATTATATATTTAGATAACGGAAACGGGGAAATAATTGCATATTATTCAAATGGGGAAAAATCATATGAAGCTACATATAAGGATGGTTATATGAGCGGACCATTAAAATACTATTATCCAAATGGAAAGCTTAAGTCAGAACGTAATATGGTTTATGGAAATTATGAAGGAAAATATAAACAATATTACAATTCTGGCAAACTAAAGGATGAAGGAAACTATATATATGATGAGTTGGATGGATTATGTAAATATTATTATAGTAATGGGAAAATAAAAAAAGAACTTACTTATGTTTTTGGTGTCCTCCATGGAAATTGTAAGTATTATAATAAATATGAAAAACTTACTCATCAAAGAATCTTTTATAATGGACAAATGTTAAGCGAACAGGCTTATTAGAATTTACAAATTTAAGATTATACAAATGATAAAGTATTCAATTAGCCTGGTAATTGTGTTAATGCTACCAGTTATTCTTATATCTCAACCTTCAGTTGATATTAAACATTATTCTGAAAAATACAAAGGCAAAAAAGCTGTTTGTATAAAAAAGTCAGAAGATGCAGTAATCGAGATAAAAAAACAAAAGCTTGTAATTTCAATCGATGTTTATAATGAGGTTTTATTGCTAACAAAAAATGTTACTCAATTTAGCGAAAAATATATTGATTTTTCGGATATGCGTATTATCTCACAACTTAATGCAAAAACTTTATTGCCTGTAAAAGATAAATATAAAGCTATAAAAGTTGAAAATGTAGTAATTCAGAGTGAAGAATCTGATTATTTTTACGATGATTCAAAAATTATGCGATTTTCATTTCCTGCTTTGGAGAAGGGAGCTAAAATAGTAACTTCATATAAAGAAACCATTATAGAACCTAGATTATATGGTAGCTTTTTCTTTTCAAAATATATTCCTGTTGAAGAATCGAAATACTCAATTACAGTTCCTGAAAATGTTATAATAAGTTATAAATTATTTAATACAGATTCTTTGAACATAGATTTTATTAATGAAAAAATAGGAAAAAAAAACAAATATACATGGATAGTTAAAATAATTGATGAAATAGATATTGAAGATAATTCGCCAGGAATAAGACATATAGTTCCTCACTTAATAATAACAATCGAGCAATACGAAATTAAAGGAGAAATAGTAAAAATTAATTCCAAGCCCGAAGATTTAGTTCAATGGAATTATACACTTAGAGAAGAATCTAAAACTGATGATAATGAAAAACTTAATTTTTTTGTTGACTCATTAGTTTATGGTTTAGAAACAGAACTTGAAAAAGTAAAAGCCATTTTTGTATGGACTCAATCAAACATTAAATATATTGCTTTTGAAGATGGTATAAATGGCTATAAACCAAGATCTGCAAATAGTGTTTTTGAGAAAAGATATGGCGACTGTAAAGATATGGCTAATCTTATTTACGAAATGTCGAAAATAGCAAAGGTAAATAACTGCAATTGTGCATTAATAGGAACAAGAAATATTCCATATAAATTTATTGATGTTTGTTCACCCTTAACATATAATCACATGATAGCTGTTTATGAAAATAAAGATGATGTTTATATACTTGATGCAACTAGAAGATATTCTCCTTTTGGACAATCTGGCTATCAATTTCAGGATAAAGAAGCACTTGTTCTATTGGATGAAAAAAAATTTAGAATTATTAAGATTCCAATATTAAACTATGACTATAATCAAAAAAATGACAGCATAGTTTTTTCAATTGAAAATAAAAAAATTATTGGAAGTGGACAAACAAACCTTAAAGGTTATTATAGTTATAGTTTTAGATCTATTTATAATGATGTGAGTGAGAAAAAATTGAAAAAATATATGAGATATTATCTTAACAAAGGAAATGATAAATTAAAAATTGATACTTTTAACGTAGTAGGAATAAAAGATTTAGAAAGCAATATTTTAATTAATTATACATTTAATCTTGATGATTATGTAAGGTCATTCGAAGATGAAGTTTTTATCAATCTTAACATTGCTAAACTATATTCAGGAAATATTATTGACATTGCAAAAAGAAAAAATCCCTATGAAAATTCTTATAAAATATCTCGTAGAAATTATGTCAAGTTTATAGTTCCTAAAGGTTATGAAATTGAGTATGTGCCAGAGAATGATTCTTTTAGTGATGAAGATTTTGGATTTACATTAACATATGAAAAAATCGAAAATGAAATCATTCTAAAAACATATATTTATTTAAAAAAACTCATTACATATAAGGATAAGTTTGAAGTTTATAATGCAATGATTAGAGCCCTAACGAAAAAATATAATGAAACAATAATCCTAAAAAAAACATCAAATGATTAAATCAAAATTATTATTATCTATTATTTTTTTGTGGTTTTTATCTTTCAGTGTTAAATCACAAGAATTAAATTACAAAAACTACAACTGGGAATCAAATCCCAAATATCACTCGGATATTAAATCTGATACAAGTGAAAGCATTATTATCATTAAGCAAAAACTGATTAATGAATTTGATTATGGTGGTAAGGAAAATAAAGATTTTTATAATTTCACAATATTTCATAATATCTCAAGAATTAATACTGATGATGCTATAGACAGGAATAATAAAATTTATGTTTCTATGAGAGATGTTGTTGAATTAATGGAGTTTAAAGCAAGAGTAATAAATAAAAGCGGAACTATTATCGAAATTGATGAAGATGATATTAAAGATGTTGAAGATGAAGAAACTTCAGGGCGTTATAAATTGGTAGCTCTTGAAGGAGTTGAACTGGAGTGCGAAATTGAGTATTTTTATATCAAAAAAAAGTATGGAAGTTATCAAGGTAATATTTTATACTTTCAATCAGGTATAACAAAACTAAATGTAGATTTTGAGCTTATTACTCCCCAAAATTTAATTTTTACTACTAAAAGTTATAATGGCTTTCCTGAGCTTAAAGAAGATACTAATACATATAAACCTTTTAATTGTTTTAAGGCACACATGGATAGTATTCCAAAACTTGAAGATGAGAAGTATTCTGCTTATGATGCTAATTTAATGTATGTTGATTATAAGCTCGATAGAAATTTATGTACAGGTAAAAGAAGTATTGTTTCATACGAAATAGCAGCACAGGATTCATATAATTCTATTTATCAAGAAATTCCTTCGAAAAGCCTGAAAATATTAAAAAAAGAAGTAAAAAAATTAGAATTAGACGATTTGGAAACTGAGCAAAAAATTAGAAAATTAGAAAGTTATATTAAAAATAATTATGCAATTGTTGACAGAACTGATATTAATGAATTATATTTTGTTGAGTACATATTAAAAAACAAATATTGTAGTAAAAGAGGTATGATTAGGCTATTTTCTGCCTTTTTAAATGAAATTGTTGATGATGTTGAAATGGTAATAACCACAGATAGATTCTATAATAAATTCGACTCAGAATTTGAGTCTCATAGTTCTCTTAACAAATATTTGTTTTTTTTCCCGGAGATAGATATGTATCTTGATCCAACAGGAGCTTACAACAGATTGGGATTTGTCCCATCAGAATATACAGCAACAAATGGTTTGTTTATTAAACCTGTTAGTCTTGGAGATATTACTACTGCAATTGGAAAAATAAAGTATATTCCACCAACATCTTATGATATGACAAGAAATGACTTGGATTTAAAAGTGAAATTTAATAATGATCTTTCAAAAATTGATGTTCATGTTAAAACAAGTCTTACAGGATATAATGCATATGGAATTCAACCATATTATTCATTAATATCGGATGAAGATAAAGTAGAACTTGCTGAGAATATTCTAAAGTTTACTTCTGAAGATGTTAAAATCAAAAATATTGTTGTTGAAAATACCGATGAAGAATCAATTCTTACTAAACCATTTATTATCGAAGGAGATGTTTCAACTTCTGAGTTAATTGAAATTGCAGGTAATAAAATAATGGTTAAAATAGGTCTTATTATTGGTAAACAGGACGAACTATTTCATGATGATGAGAGAAAACTTGAAATAGAAAATTCTTATAATAGAATTTATAATAGATATATTGAGTTTGAAATTCCTAAAAACTATAAAGTTTTAAATCCTGAAGATTTAAATATAGATATATTTTATGAAAAAGATGGCGAGAGGACAATGACTTTTACATCAACATACAAAATTGAAGGTAATATCATTAAAAATGAAGTTGTTGAATATTATAAAAATATTATTTATCCAATTGAACTTTATGAAAATTACAGGAAAGTAATAAATGCTGCTGCTGATTTTAATAATATTATTTTAATACTTGAGAAGGAAAAATAATAAAAGATAAGTATTAGCTTTTTAAATTTATTCCTGCTTTGTTTTTAATATTTCTTTTGCCTTTTCCATTTTTCCCAATTTTTGGTAAGCGTAAGCTAAATAATTTTTTATTCTTTCATCATCAGGAGAAAGTTCAATAGCTCTAATGAAATATGTTTCTGCTTTTTTGAAATCATTTTTTAGATAATAGGCAGTACCAAGAAATTTGTATGGAGCAGCTTCTTGCGGATTTATTTCTAAAGCATTTTTCATAAAAAAGATTGCCGAATCAAGGTCGTTTTTTTTCTCCCCAAAGACTTGTCCGAGAGAATAATTAATGTCATATCTTTTAGGATTTATACTATAAAGTTTTTGATAAATATTGATTCTATAATCAATATCTTCTACGCTGTTAAGTATTCTGTTTGCATTAGTGAAAACTTGTTCTTCCTTAGGAGAAATTTCTAAAATTCTCAGGTAATAATAAAAAGTTGAATCGAGATTTTTGTTATAATCGTAGTAAACATTCCCGAGATAGAAAAGTGCGTCCATATATTTCGGGTGAATTTCAATAGCTTTTCTTAGGTGGTTTATTGATTTTTCGAAATACAGTTTTTTGTCTGCCTGATTCATTGTTTTGTTGGCTTTGTAAGCAAAATGCTGTCCAGCAATATTATTGCTTTTAGCACTATTTTTAGATGTTTTTACATCGGTAGTATAGAGAGTGAAATCATCTTTCCAAACTTTGTTACGCGAAATAGTTTTATAAGAAAAAAGGATAATAACAATTGCCATAAAACTAACAAGAACAATTTTATAAGTTTCATAATTCTTGAATATTTTGGGAAGTTTTTCATTTAGAAGATATGCTATTATAAAACAAAATCCGAATGAAGCGACATAAACAAAACGCTCTGCCATAAAAGCCCCAATTGAAATAACCAGATTTGAGACTATTGATAAAGAGATTAAGAAAAACAAAATTCCATAGCTTATTATATTTTTCTTTTTAAAAGTTAGAATTGCATAAATTCCTATAGAAAGATAAATAATTAAGGGAATAATTGCTCTTAAATTAGTCGGATTAATAAGCGGAATATGGTAAGGATAATAATCCCATGTTAAAGGATTTGGAAAAAACAATAGTTTCAAATATAATCCGAGTGTGTAAAATATTGTAGCATATTTTTCAAAAAAACTTGCTTCAAGAAAAGGATTGTCCATCAGTTCACTTGGACTTTCATGTGAAATTCCTCCAACAACTAATTGCCTGATAATAATAAAAAATATTGTTGCTAAAGCAATGGGAATAAAAATTGCGAGATTATTTTTCAATGATTTTTTTCTGAAAAAATAAATCGTTAACGGAATGATGACAACAAATGTAATTGCGTTTTCTTTAGACAAAAGAGCCAGAAAAAAGCAAATAAAACTCCAAATTAAGTATTTGTTTTTTTTATTGCCAACATATTTTAATAAAAACCAAAGTGTAAGCAGAGAACCGAGCATTGATAAAATTTCGTCCCGACCTTTAATATTGGCAACAACTTCGGTATGAATTGGATGAAGAATAAATAGAAGACAGGTGAGAAATGCTATTGAAAAATACCATTTTTTTGATTTAAAATTAATCAGGATTTTTGATAGCAGAACAAAAATTAATATGCCTGTAAAAGCAAATAGCAGAACGTTAATAAAATGACTGATGTGTGGATTTTCACCAAAAAACTCATATTCACAGGCAAAAGTGATCAGCGATAGCGGACGATATCTTCCACCGCTAAGCGAAATATCCATATCGCCATAAAATCCTGCAAAATAGTTTTTGCTTAAAATATTGCCAATTCCCTGAAATCCACTTTTTGTATATTGATTTCCTGTAACAGAATAAATATCATCAAGAGCATAATCATTGGGAATTGTATTTCCGTAAAGAATAAATGTTAGAAGAATTATAATGCCGAAAATCAAATTATTGTTTGATTTTTCTATGATTTGTGTTTTATGTTTTTTGTTTTTATTTCTTTTCGACATATCATGATTTAGTTTTGCAACCAAATTTTAAAATTGACATTTTGAATTTTTTGTTATTTTCTTCAGATAAGTTTCGTTGCTTTATTTTTTAAATTCCTTTTTTTATATATCGACATTAATTATTTCAAATAAAGAGACATCATTCCGTGGTTAAATATTTTATAGTATTCATGCCATTTTTTTTCAGGAGCTTCAAAAGTAACCGTTACAAGGTTATCCTCATAAGCAAGAATTATTTTATACATATGAATAATATGAGAACTTTCGGTGGGTTGAAATTTTATTTCCCGGATATTTCCAACATAATTTCCGCTGTTAAAATGTCCTGTTTTGATCTCTTCGACTTTGAAATGCTTTTTTTCAGATTCTATTACAGCAGCACCCCAAACATTAATAATATCCTCATCGCTTCTTACGTGTTTATAAGACTTTGACATCCGGCGGATTTTTATTATCGTTGCTCCAACAGTAAAATTATCAGTTTCTTTGATGAGATATTCAAGAGATATAAACATTTGAACTGTTTTGCCATCGTCAGTAGTTTTTAAATTCCACTTTTTTGGCATTTCAATAATTATCTTCCTTTTCTCATCTTTGAATTTTACAAAATTTTGAGAATGAACACCATTAATGAAAAATATTATTGCAAAAAAAACTAAAACCGTTATTAAAAGCCGGTATTTCATACATTTATAATTTTATGTTTTAGAATTATCTTTTCTTAGATAATCAACATAATTTTATTGTTCAATTGAATTTCTTATTGCAAGTATAAGTATATTTTTTTTAAAAGAAAAAATTATTGAATAGATTTTATCATTTATTTTTGAGTAATGCACAAATAAATTTCTGAATAACAGAATTTTAACATAATTACTTATATAAATGTTTATAACTAATTTTTTTGGAAAGCTATAAATTAATAAATTTGGTTTGCTTTAATTCGAGTAATTAATAAGTATAAATATATAAAGAAATGGGTGGATTTTTTGGTGTAGTTTCAAAAGAAAATTGTGTTAATGATTTATTCTATGGTACAGACTATCATTCACATTTAGGGACAAAAAGGGGTGGAATGGCAGTTGTTAATTCTGAAGGTTTTTCAAGAGCAATTCATAATATCGAAAATGCTTATTTTAGAAATAAATTTGAACAGGACTTACCTAAGTTCAATGGAAAAAACGGAATTGGAGTTATTAGCGATTATGAGCCTCAACCTCTAATAATAAACTCCCATTTAGGGAAATTCGGAATTGTTACTATAGGGAAAATTGTTAATGTTGATGAGCTTAAAGATCGAGCTTTTAAAAACAATCTTCATTTCTCAGAAATAAATGGAAGTGATATAAATCCAACGGAATTGGTTGCTATGCTAATTGCTGAAGAACCAACTTTTGAAGATGGAATTCAAAATGTTTACAATAGAATTAAAGGTTCTTGCTCTATTCTTATTTTAACTGAAAAAGGAATTTATGCTGCGCGTGATAAACTTGGAAGAACGCCTGTTATTATTGCAAAACGTCATAATGCTTTTGCAGCAGCTTCCGAAAGTAGTTCTTTTCCTAATCTTGATTTTGAATATTATAAAGATTTAGGTCCTGGTGAAATTGTTTTACTTACTGCCGAAGGCTGTCAGCAACTGAAAAAGCCCGGAGATAAAATGCAGATTTGTGCTTTCCTTTGGGTTTATTATGGTTATCCAAGTTCTACTTATGAAGGTATTAATGTTGAAAAATCTCGTTATCGTTGTGGAGCAGCATTAGCAAAAAACGATGATATTGATATAGATTTTGTTTCGGGAATACCGGATTCGGGAATAGGACATGCTATTGGATATTCCAATCAGAAAAAAATTCCATATATGCGCCCCTATGTAAAATATACTCCAACATGGCCCAGAAGTTTTATGCCGCAAAGTCAGGAATTAAGAAGCCTTGTTGCTAAAATGAAACTTATTCCCAACAAAGATATTATTAAGGATAAAAAAATAGTTTTTTGTGAAGACTCCATTGTTAGAGGTACTCAATTGCAGGATACAGTTCAAATATTATATGATTATGGAGCCAAAGAAATTCACATGAGACCATCATGCCCTACTTTGATTCATTCATGCGATTTTTTGAATTTTTCAAGGTCGCGTTCAATACTTGACCTTGCAGGGCGTAAGGCAATTAAAGAAATTGAAGGAAAGGATGATGTTAATTTGAAAGAGTATGCTAATCCCGATTCTGAAAAATACAAGGAAATGGTAGAAAAAATAAGGATAAGATTAAAATTAACGTCTCTTAAATTTCAGAGAATGGATGACCTTGTTAAAGCCATAGGATTACCTAAAGAAAAACTTTGTACTCACTGCTGGGATAAATCGAGCTATTTTTAAAGATTTCTTATTTAAGGGAAAATATCAAAACTAAGTTTTTTGTTTTTTCTTTTTAGCAGCCGGAAAAAGAACATTGTTAAGAATTAGTCTGTAGCCTGGTGAATTAGGAAAAAGGTCAAGTTTGGTAGGAGGGTCGCCAACAAAATGACGATAATCTTCAGGATCGTGTCCACCATAAAATGTCCATGTTCCTTTTCCGTATTCTCCATGAATATATCGTGCTTCATTTGCAGCTTTATTTTCACCCATAATCAAAACACTGGATTTTATATATTTTTTATTAAAAGCAGTGGATTGTCCCATAAAAGCCTTGATAACATTTGTATGATTCTGACAAAGCATTGTCGGAACCGGATCCCACTTTGCCGAGAAATCAAATAATGTAAAAAAATCATTATTTTCCTGAAGCTTTTGGCTACGAGTTTCGGTTGCATCTATTGATGAAATTTCGTATTTATAAGGATGTTTCACTAATGTGAAGTTAGTAAAAGCAAAACATTTGTTATAATCAAGTTTTGATTGAGCGTTAGGGTCCATAAGGTCTCCGTCGAACATTACATCGCAAATGTCAACACCTTCGGCAGCAAGAGCAACATCATAGCTGTCGCAAGCAGAACACATAGCAAAAAGATAACCACCACCGGCAACAAAATCCCTGATTTTTTTTGCAACAGCAAGTTTTAATTGCGAAACTTTATTATAGCCAAGTTTTCTAGCTATATCCTTGCTCAATTTTTCTTGTTCTTTATACCAATGCTGGTTTCTATAAGAAGCCCAAAATTTTCCGTATTGCCCTGTAAAATCTTCATGATGCAGATGCAACCAATCATAAAGTGGAAGTACTCCCTGAAGAACTTCCTCATCAAAAACTTTGTCAAATGGTATTTCAGCGTAAGTTAGGGCAAGAGTAACAGCATCGTCCCAAGGTTGATTGTTGGGAGGAACATAAACAACAATTTTAGGAGCTTTATGTAATTTTACAGCATCCATATTTGTTTCGGGTTCTGCAATTTCCTGAAGAATTGCAGTTGATTGAACGTTAGCAATTATTTCATAGGAAACGCCTCTTATTCTACATTCTTTTTCGGAAAGTTTATGATATTTGAACATGAAACTTCCTCCGCGATAGTTTAACAACCAATCAATCTCAACTTTTTGCTCTAACATCCAATAAGCTATTCCGTAAGCTTTTATATGATTCTTCTGGGAATTATCCATAGGAATTAGCAAATATGATGCTTGCAGGGAATATGTGATAATGATGAAAAGAATTATTATTGAATATCGTTTCATGAGAAATTTTTATTATTAATATTGAAGATAACGTTAATTGTTACATTTCATTATTTCAAACATTTTAATTAAATTAAAATGGAGTATCAGAGTCATTTGCATCATTCATTTTAGATGGAACGGTGTATGATTGTGGTTGATATGAGTCATCTCCATCAAAAGAAGAAGGCGAGTCAAAATCGGATGATTCAAGGTCTGTAAATTTTGCAAACCTGTCAATAAAACGTAATTTAATATTAGCAAGAGAACCATTACGATTTTTGGAAATTATTAGCTCGGCTTTTCCTTTTGTAGGATTGCCTTGTTCATCTTCTTCAATTTTATAATATTCAGGTCGGTAAATAAAAATTACCATGTCAGCATCTTGTTCAATAGCACCGGATTCACGTAAGTCGGACAGAATTGGCCTTTTGGAGCCTCCTCTTGTTTCAACAGAACGATTCAATTGAGAAAGACAAATTATTGGCACACTAAGTTCTTTTGCTAAAGCTTTTAATGAACGTGATATAACACTGATTTCTTGCTCACGGTTTGATCTACCATCACTACTTCCAGCCATAAGTTGCAAATAATCTATAATAATCAGGTCAACTCCTTCGGATTTTTGCATAATTCTACGGCATTTCGCCCTGAGCTCAAAGATTGTTAAAGCTGGTGTATCATCAATAATTAATTTAGCGTCAGTTAATTTACTAAGCTTTGTATTTAATTGTTCCCACTCATAATCTTCAAGTTTGCCTTTTCTGAGTTTGTCGGATGAAAGTTCTGTTTCGCTTGCAATTAATCTTGTAACAAGTTGTAATGACGACATTTCTAAAGAAAAAACCGCAGCAGTTTTTTGAAAATCAACGACAATATTTCTTACCATTGAAAGCATTAATGCAGTTTTCCCCATTCCCGGACGAGCAGCTATAATTATTAAATCGGATTTTTGCCAACCGGATGTTATCCTGTCTAAGTCTGTAAAACCGGAACCAATTCCACTGTAGCTTCCTTCATGTTTTCCTGCTTCTTCAATTTGTTTTATTGCAGAACCTAAAAGTTGGTTTATTTCTTCGGAACCTCTTCTTAGGTTTCGTTCACTAATATCAAAAAGATTTTGTTCGGCTTTGTCAAGCAAGTCAAAAACATCGGTTGTATCTTCAAAAGCTTCTTTAATTATTTCGGTTGAAACTTTTATTAATTCACGTTGAATGAATTTTTGCAATAATATTCTTGCATGAAATTCAATATTTGCTGCTGAAGCAACCCTGTTTGTAAGTTGAGTTATATAATAAGCTCCTCCAACTAACTCTAATTCTCCTGAATTTTGTAGTTCGTTAGTTACTGTTAAAATATCAACAGGCTCTGATTTTGCAAAAAGTCGTTGTATTGCATTAAATATTTTCTGATGTGTTTCTTTATAGAATGTTTCAGGTTTTAGGATATCTA